>JAEUWB010000019.1 GCA_016786595.1 bacterium
TAGGTAATATATTGGCAATTACTTTTCTACCCCAGTTTTAACTTTAAATGACTTTTAAGGCTCAATAAGGATAAAATAGTCATGATTAGTCAAGAATTACTTAATATTTTAGTCTGCCCTGAGACTAAATCCAGCCTAACAATAGTGTCTGAATCAGATCTTGTTAAAATTAATGGGCTTATCCAATCAGGCAAGATCGTCGATAGAGCTGGGAAGGCAATATCTGAAACTATAGACGGGGGATTAATGCGTGCAGATAATAAAATAATTTACCCGATTCGTGAAGGTATTCCCATCATGTTAGTTGAAGAGAGCTTTTTAAATCCATTGAATTCATAATAATAGGGAAAAAACATTTCTTGCCTCAACTATTCAGCGTAGTAAAAACAGTAAAATGTATTTTCAAATTAACCCAAGAGCCTAAATAAATGGGACGACGACAAGACCGATCAAAGAGAATGTTTGCATTGCTGCTGGTCCTGTTTGGCATTTATGCGGGGCTGCGTGCGTACATTCGCTCACGACATACTGGAAATAATGAGGCGACAATCCGAACAGCTATTGATAACGGTGTGGAAAAAGCAAAACGTCAGAAGCCGTTGTCAGGCGAGGAAGAGGCTCTTCTACGAATCCAACTTGCGCTCGTCGACTATATTGCTAATTTCGGCAGTCCGCCGGATACGCTCTCATTATTAATTCCAAGATACTTTGATGCGCTACCCAGTAACCCACGCACCGGCAAACCTTTTACCTATCAAAAAACTGGAACATTTTATTCGTTAAATATTGACTCTACCGATCCTAAACTTGCAATCAAAACTCAGTCTCCAACAAATCAGGGTCAGCAAACTGCCGGTGCTGAAATCCTCTCCGGCGACACAATCGATCTTTCCAAAGTCGAATTCATCAATCCTAATACCATGGAACTTGAAGATTTCGTCTACGACCCAACAGGCAAACGCGATCCATTTGAACCTTTTGACTTCTCCAGACGACTTGATGAAGAAGGCAAAACACCTCTTGAACGCTACGAGCTTGGGCAGCTACGTTTAACTGCGGTGCTTGGCGATACTGGCGGCTCTCCGCGAGCGATTGTTGAAGATGAAAGCGGCCGAGGATATACAGTAGGAACAGGCGCTAAAATTGGTAAGTCCGGCGGAACGATTGTTTCAATTGAGAAAGACCGCATTAAGATTCTAGAGACTAAGGTAGACTTTGCTGGTCAAGAAACACAAAATATTAAAGAAATGAAGCTCTATAAGGGCGGTTCTTCTAGTCGCTAGCATATTCGATGAAACGCTGCAGTTTATGTCTTGGCTTGAAGTAGCCAAAGAATCATCAGTTCAGCAAAACGTTCATAACTTCCGTATCGGGTTATACGCCTCTTTGAAATCACACGATCCAGCACAGCCGGTGCCACTTTACTGGCTTTGATTGAAATCAATTCATTCTGTAAGCGCTTCACGGCTTCTTTCGATTCATACATTTTATATGTCGAGAGCGCGCGTTGCAAATCTACTTCAGATGAAGCCGCATAGGTTTTCAGAAAATGGAGCATCTGCGGCAGGACTAGGACCTGAGGCTTTTTTTCTTGAGAGTCATCTTCCATATCTACTTCCGATAGCAGCCGCGTAGGTCTTTTACGATAAATAATAATAAATCAATAAACATTCGCGCTGAATCCGTGATCAAATTGACCTTGGATCCTTCAACATTATGCCAGTTCACAGGAATTTCGCGCACTATAAAATTACCCTTGCGGGCCAAGAAAAGTAGCTCCACGTCAAAGGAAAAACGTTCCGCAGTTTGACGAGTAAATACAAATTCTGCGGCGTTGCGCTTAAAGCACTTAAATCCACATTGGGTATCGGTAATGCCCGGAACAAGAAATGTATTAACAAGAAAGTTAAAGACCCGCCCGATAATTTTTCGATACCACAGTGCTTCTACCTTTGTTTCCGCTGAACCTAGTCCGCGTGAACCAATCGCGATATCTGCCCCTTGCTCTAGCGCCTGAGCTAGTCTTGCGTATTCGGCAAATGGAGTTGAGCCATCAGCGTCGGTAAAGAGGATCACCGCACCTAGGGCGTGCTCTGCACCAGTACGCACCGCATTACCCTTACCCCGAT
>JAEUWB010000020.1 GCA_016786595.1 bacterium
AAGAAAGCGGTAAGCTTTGTTTGGGTAGTTTTGACCGTTGCGCGTATAGCGCAACCAACCAACTCAGCGCGAGAAAGAAAAAGTAAGCAAAAAGAAAGCGGCAAGCTTGCTTTTTGTAACTTTGACTGTCGTCCGCGAGGACGACCAGTCACAGGGTGCGAGAAAGCAGTGCTAGCTGGACCTAGTCCAGCAAGGACTAGGTCATGTAGGCCCAAAGAAAGCGGTAAGCTTTGTTTGGGTAGTTTTGACCGTTGCGCGTATAGCGCAACCAACCAACTCAGCGCGAGAAAGCAGTGTTAGCTGGACCTAGTCCATCAAGGACTAGGTCATGTAGGCCCAAAGAAAGCGGTAAGCTTGCTTTTTGTAACTTTGACTGTCGTCCGCGAGGACGACCAGTCACAGGGTGCGCGAAAGCAGCGCTTTTAGCGTTGGCACCAAGTTACAGACATGATCTTAGGTCGGTTCCCTACGTTAGATTTTTCCGTGTCATCTTGAGCGAGCATGTTGCAAAATGGAAGTTTTCAACTGCGCAGTCGAAAGATCTCCAAAAAAATTATCTTAATTGGGGATCTTTCGACTCATTGAATGCTCATGATAGTGACTTAGGCTATTTCGCTTAACTTAATGGCCGTGGTACGGGGTTACTTTTACTGAGCTTTTGATAACTTATGAATGTGCCTACTGAAAGCGACTGACACCTACACCCGCAGCCAGCAGAGCTTCCCTAACAGAAAAAACTTATCTTTCTCGCTCTTTATCGGAGAAAAACCAGACGATAAATGCGCCAACTGCAAAAATCACAAGCAGCGGCAAAAACAAATTACGCATCCCCCAAAAAAGCGCCCCAAATATAAAAGCACTCACCGTAGCCTTCATCGGCTCAGCTTCAACCAACGTTTTAAGCCGGTCTAATTGCTTTAAAATAATCTCTTGAACTTCCTGTCGCTTCATCTTGAAATCTGTGTAAAATAGCGTTGACTAAATTATGGGGTATAAATACCACGATGGCAAAAACTTACCAAGAGCTAGGCGCTTCAGCCAGTAAAGCTGGGCTTCATCAAGTTCTTAAGGCAACAAAACTAGAAACCGATCACCGCTACTTTGCGTCATTAATACCCGACCTCGCAGGCGACCCAAACTACCAAGCCTTCATCCACTGCGACGGCGCTGGCACAAAAAGCATTGTCGCTTATCTACACTACCGGGAAACTGGCGATACCTCGCTTTTTAAGAACCTCGCCTACGATGCCTTGGTCATGAATCTAGATGACGCGTTCTGCCTTGGCCCTGTCAGTGGACTTGCCTATGCAAACATGATCGGCAGAAACGCTCGCCTTGTCCCAGATAGTGCCATTCAGCAGATCCTTGAAGGCTATAAAGAACTAGTCGACTTACTAGCCAAACACGATATTAAGATCACACTTGCCGGCGGAGAAACTGCCGACTGCGGCGACACCGTGCGCACACTGATGGTCGATGGAGTGCTTGCCGGAAGAATCGAAAAAAATAAATTAATCGACACAACTCGCATCGCACCCGGAGACGTAATTATCGGCTTAGCTTCAAACGGCAAAACTACTTTCGAAGCAGAAGAAAATTCAGGAATCGGATCAAACGGACTGACTCTCGCCCGCCATAGCTTAATTAGCCGACAATATGCCGATAAATACCCAGAAATTCTCGACGCCGGGGTCACCTCAGAAAAGCGCTACTCTGGTCGTGGAGCAATCAGCGACCCACTCCCCGAGACAACACTAACTATCGCAAAAGCTCTCTCCTCACCAACGCGGACCTTTGCTTTAGCGCTGAATCAAATCTATCAATCTGACCTAGCAGAAATCCACGCTGTGATTCATACAACCGGGGGCGGCGCAACAAAAGTGCTGCGTTTTGGTCCACCCGGCGGAATGCATTTTATCAAAGATAATTTATTTCCAACTCCAGCAATCTTTGAACTGATTCAAAGTCAAGCCCAGGTCCCCTGGGAGGAAATGTATCAAGTCTTTAATATGGGCACACGCCTGGAAATTTATGCACCAGAGAGAGTTGCAGCAAGGGTGATCGGAGCAGCACAAGCATTTAAGATCAATGCACAAGTGATTGGCCGCGTTGAAAAGTCATCAACTGGCATAAATCAAGTCAGCGTTAAATCTAAATACGGTGCCTTCAACTACACACTCTCATGACCACGAACTCAAAAACTAACGCTCGTCTCGATTACAGCGACGCCACTGACGCCCTGACTGCAATTGAGACTAGTTCATCGCTCTATGAATTATTCACAAAACTGGCTGCAAAAAATACAGTAAAACCCTTCCTCGCCAAACGAGCAACCGCCAAAGCACCTTATGCTAATATTTCTTGGCAGACAGTTGACATACAAGTCAAAAACATTGCCGCATATTTACAAAGTCACGCTGCAGTTAAGCCCGGAGATAGAGTTGCCATTCTCTCTGGAACGCGACTGGAGTGGATTGTTGCCGACCTTGCCGTCTTAGCCTGCGGCGCAACTTCTGTAGCCGTCTACCCGACTCTCACAGCCGAAGGGACACATTATATTCTTGAAGACGCACAAGTCGAAGTCGTTTTTGCTGAAAACCTTGAGCAAGTCACCAAGCTCAAGTCATTCACGAGAAAACTTAGTGTAATCACCTTTGAAGAAGTAACTCCAGAGAAAGTCAGCTCGGGAAATTTGCACCTAGTCTCGCTTGAAGAAATTCCTTCGACGCTGAACCCAAACTTTAACGGCGCACACACGAGCAAAAGATCTGATTTAGCCACTTTTGTTTATACTTCAGGCACGACGGGAAATCCCAAAGGCGTAATGCAGTCTCACGAAAACCATCTAGCCATGCTTGGTGCGGTATTGCGCTCGGGATTAATTCGTCAAAGACAAACTGCCTTTTTATTTTTGCCGTTGGCGCATTCATTTGCGCGTTTAATTTATTTTGCAGTCCTTGCAGCCTCAGGAACAATCTATTTCTCCCGTGTGACAAGTAAGGAAAAGTCGCTCTTTGATGCTCGTGTTATTCTTTCCGATATCCGCGATGCAAGTCCTGAGATCTTGCCAGCAGTGCCAAGAATTTTTGAGAAAATCATGTCCACGCTGAAAAACTCCAAAGGCCTTAAACGCTTGATGCTTAACCAGGCTCTGAACTCGGGAGTCTTAGCTCCTATTGCTACGCGCTTAATCCGCCAAGGCTTATTTGGGTCGCAATTGAAATACTGTATTTCTGGCGGAGCTCCGATTAATTCCGAGGTGGTAAATTTTTTTAAAGCTCTAGGAATTAATATCCTCGAAGGCTACGGCCTAACGGAAACAACTCCGGCAATTGCAGCCAATACTCCCGACCACTGGAAGATTGGCACTGTCGGAAAACCTTTTGACTGCAATGAGGTGAAGATCGCAGCGGACGGCGAGATTATTGTGCGTGGGAAAAACATTGCACTCGGCTACTGGCAGAAGCCAGAAGAAACCGCGGAGCTGTTCCAAGCCGATGGCTGGTTTCACACTGGCGATATCGGGCTTATCGATCCTGCTGGGTTCTTAAAGATCACAGATCGTAAAAAGGAACTGATTGTTAATAGCGGCGGCAAAAAAATCGCTCCGGCACCAATTGAGGGACGTTTGAAAATCTGTCCCTTAATTTCTCAAGTTGCTCTTTTTGGTGATAATCGTCCTTATTTAGTTGCACTGATCACACTCAATCTAGGCGTAACTTTAAACCCAGAAACTGAAAAGTCGATCAAAACTGTGATTGAAAAACTCAATTCCGAATTGGCTCCGTTTGAGCAAATTAAAAGTTATCGCCTACTCACCGAAGACTTCACAGTTGAAAATTCACTTCTGACTCCGACTATGAAACTCAAGCGCAAACTAATTTTCAATCAATATCAAGCCAGCATTGATGAAATGTATCGCGGTCATTGAGCATGATTGGCAGCCGAAGTGACGTTTCTGGACAGGTAAACTAATTCAGACTATACGAAAGAGCATAAGTTTTTGAGTTACAAATATGGTTAAACCAGATCATTGGATTAGAAATTGGGCAAGCACAGGTGGCGTAACACCCTACAACCCGGAGCAGGTTAACCCGGCAAGTTATGATATCACTCTTGGGGATCATTTTATTTGCCCAACACGCGATCCTGAAGAATTTGCAACAAAAGAATTGATTTTATTTCCCAACGAAGTTGTGCTCGCCACAACTCAAGAGGTCATTAAGCTTCCGCGTGATGTTGTTGGCGATTTGAAACTGAAAAGTTCGCTCGGCCGACTTTGGCTGAATCACAGTTTGAGTGGGTGGATTGATTGTAACTTCCAAGGGCAAGTTACTCTAGAACTGCAAAATCTTGGCCCCTACCCACGACGCTTAGCGGCAGGAATGCGCGTTGCGCAGATTGTATTTTATCAAATGGAAAGCCCACCTGAACGCGCTTACGGTGAGGATGGAGTCGGTCATTATCAAGGTCAAGTAGGCACGACGCGCTCTTGGTCTGAAGGTTTTTTCCCAGCGATTACTGCCTCCAAACGCGAGCAGGGCAAGAAATAAGGTTAGCTGCGGAGAGATCTTTTGAGTTGCTTGAGGCGCTCTTCATAATCCGTTGCAAGTTCTTGATCATGGAGACTCAACCACTCCGTGACATATTGATCGTCATAGCTCGGGTGCTTTAATAAAATTGTTCTAATATCGTCCAGGTCTCTTTGACGTCCAGCAATCGTTTTATGAATAATTAAATCTTCAAGGCTAATAAATTTAACTTGAGTATTCCCAATTGTGACTGTTTTCGCCCTCGCTATCGCAATTTTTTCATACTCAGATAGGGAGCAAATAAAATCGATTCTTATACCCGAGCTAATATCTGCTACAGGCAAGACAAATGTCTGTTCCAAAAAGCTAATAGGATTTTCAACAAGAATCTTGAATCCGAGTTTTTCCACAACCGGTAGTAGTTTATCGGGCTCAAATGGCGGAAGCCCAAGCGTGATATCTATATCTTTAGTAATTCTTGGTTCACCATAAACCAATACTGCCTGTCCACCGATCACCATGTAGGGGACACTTTCAGCAGTTAATACCTTTGCAATTTTAGCGAGGAGTTGTTCGAACACTGTTAAGCGCCTTAGCTAAAGCAATGTCATCTTCAATCCCTTCTAGCGGATTCTTAAGTGGGAATACGCCCAAAGCATGGGCTAATTCGTACATGGAATTTATCAGTTGAAAATTCTGAGCAAGATCAACAGGTGTTTGAGAAATCAGGTCTCTTTCAAATTGCTCTAGCATCTGTGGATTTTTGATCATAAGTGATTGTAGCATATCGGTTAAATAACTTAAACAAATATCTCTTAGAAAATAAAGGATTACCGTGAAATACAAAATTCTAGTCATTAACGATGACGGCCCCTCTTCACCGTTAATTGAACCGTTCCTCGATGCCTTAAAACGACAGGACTGGGTCAAGGAACTGCGAGTAACATTACCCGCAGATGAGTCCAGCTGGATTGGTCACGGGTTAACGCGCTTTCTTCCACTCGATGTAATCGAAACACACATCGGCACACATCCAGGATATTTAGTCACAGGCAAGCCTGCTGATTGCGCCATGCTTGGTGTGCACCATCTTTATCCTGACAAGCCAGATTTCGTATTTTCCGGAATTAATGTCGGTATCAATAGTGGCTCGGCTTGGTTTTTAAGTTCGGGCACGATTGGCGGCGCGCAAACTGCAGCTCTCACAGCAATGAACTCGGCTGCGCTATCAGCACAAGTCGCCCAAGAAATTTTCAAACATTGGAAAGCCAAGGATGAACTAGCAATTCAGGCACATGCTGACGACTGGAAGCGCATTGCCGAGAACGCTACGCGAATCTGTAAAACGCTAATTGAGGCTAAGGCTTGGCAGGAAGCCAGTTGCTATTCGGTGAATATTCCCTGGGCAGTGACCGCTGAGACTGATTTGGTCGTAACCCAGATGCAGCAGACTTATTTACCTAATCTTTTTGAAAAACTAAGTAAGAGCACTTATCATTTTAAATTTCAGCCTCTCGAGCTCGAGCCGGCCGATCATCAGCATTTAGATCATAGCACTGTGCTCTCGGGTAAAGTCGCAGTTACGCCGATTGCTAGGACTTTCTCCAAGGACGTCTCTCCAGATCTGAAGCAAAAGATCGAAGTCAGAAAATAAAGTGTTGGCCTAAGTTCAAGCCTAAGCCTAAGATAATTAAAACAATAATAATTTCTTTTGCTTCCAGCGTCTTAACTTTGATATTATATAGCTGAGTATGGCAGTACCAGATAAACCTATTAAAAACGAAGCTACCAAGCGCGATACCGGCGTAATCACTGCTGACCGTCAAAAAACAAAAGAGCCCCCACTTTTTCGTGTAATTTTATTAAACGATCATTACACGGCCATGGATTTTGTCGTACAAGTCCTGGAGCAAGTATTTCGTAAAGACCCCGCCGAAGCTCAAGAAATAATGCTTAACGTGCACAGTAACGGTAAAGGCATTGCCGGAGTCTACACACGCGAAATTGCAGAAACAAAAATTGCAATTGTCCATCATCTCGCTCGGCAACACGAATTTCCGCTAAAATGCACGATGGAGGAAGCTTAAAAGCTATACTAAATGCTACACCCTGACGTAGAAGAAATTTTATCGCGAGCCCTTGATGAAGCGGTCCGTAATCGTCATGAATATCTCTGCCTTGAGCACGTGCTTTGGAGTATTACTGAGCATCCGATTGGCATTAAAATCCTCGAAGAACTGGGAGCCAATACCTTTCGTCTAAAAAAACGAATTGAGCATTTTTTCACAACTAAACTTGAAAGCATGGCTGAAGGTTTGCAGGTTGAACCCCAGCAAACAGTGGCTTTTCAACGTGTACTACAGCGAGCGATCCTACATACGCGTTACTCGAGTAAAGATCTTGTGACAGTTGGTGATATTTTAGCAACCTTACTCACGGAACCGCAAAGTCATGCTGCCTACTTTCTGACGGAAGAAGGGGTCAATCGCCTGGATGTCTTAGAAATTATTTCGCATCCTCCAGAAAGGCTACGCGACAATATCGAACATTTCGATGTTGACTCAGACGATCTAGATACAGAAGCAGATGGCGAACCTGGCAAATCAGCCTTGCAAAAATTCACCAGGAATTTAACCGAAGAAGCGCGGCAGAAAAAACTCGACCCGCTAATCGGGCGAGACAAAGAACTCGAGCGCACAATTCAAATTCTGGTGCGCCGCAATAAGAACAATCCACTTTTTGTCGGCAATCACGGAGTTGGGAAAACTGCAATCGCTGAGGGCTTA
>JAEUWB010000021.1 GCA_016786595.1 bacterium
GCATACCTTTTTACTCGTGTGACGTGGTGTCGACCTGCGCTAGGCAAGTCTTTCTAAGCCCTTTCAGTAGCACGAATGCCACCTGATTCAGGTCTCTGTTTCGGCAGGGACAATTGTGCCCACCTATGACAGTTTCTTAGCTTTACACCAAAACCCACGTCTCATGACTACGTAAACTCTAGGCCTACGCAGTGAACTAAGTGCCCTAAAACAAGTGTCCCTTTTCAGGAACCAACCTCCATTCCGTTCCCTCAGTTCATAGATGCTCACACCTCTATGAACTTAGGAAAACTCAACATCTACACTCACTAGCTGGGATTTTGAAAGAACTGTCTGCATTCGCTAACATAGCCTCCTAATACAGTCAAACTTTGAGACATCTCGGGAATATCAAAATATTTCGAGCTGCTTCGGCGGGTTATCAGCTGATTGCTTTTCTTTAGCGTGATAAATTCTAACTTGTTTTATTTGCTCATCACCTAAACTGATTATCCGAATATCACCTTCCGCAGGTAAGATTGCGATCAGCTGCAATTCAGTAGGCTTTGACGCTTTAACTGTGGAAAAATGTCTCTGATAAACCGACTTTTGTAGCCTGGAAAAGCCTGAATGCCCCAGTTCTTTTCTAAAAACGCGATAGTCCCGCCTTGATTCGACTGTTACAGTAGAAATATCAAATAAAACTAAGAGCCACATAAAATAATATTTCCTGACTACACACTAATCACTGGTATAACTAACCTAGATTGATGCTGCTCAATACATTTTCGATAACTGACCACGTAATTCGTAAGGGCGTCTAAAAACGCAATCTTCTGGCCATTGACTTCAATTTGCGAAGTAAGCACAGAGAGTAAGGTCATCTTCGCATCGGGGGTTAAAGATTCAATTGAGTTCTTCTGCAATTCAACAACGACCAAATCTACGGATGGCCTTAAGGGCTCAATTAAATCATCAGCTAAAGCAAAAGCGTTCTGCCTGTGATGGTGATGAATTCCCAGCGCTGGATGTAACCCTGCAGAAGAAAGTGCGCGAGCAACTGCGCTGCGTATCAGCGCATAGCCATAATTGAGCAAGCTATTTACTCCTTCGCTCGCATCAGGGCGTCTTCGAAAATTCATGCCGAACAATAAAGGCCAGTAACTACGTGCTGCCTGAGCTTCAACGTTTGTGGAATCGCCAAGTAAAACTTTTCCAGCAAGCTTAATCAGCATTCCAGCATCGATATTAGATTTATTTAATACCACAGCTTGAGCATTAATTTTTGCACGAATGACCTGCTGCCATAAAATAGCCTTAAGTTCTGGGCTTGATGTAGTTTGCAGCTGTAAAATCTGTGCATGTAGTGAGTTCCCTGTTAGCGGTTGCATTAAAGCTTGAGGACAATATTTGTCGTCAAAAAGTATGATTGCTACACCAGCATGAGCTGGGCATTTAACGCTGGAACCGTTACTGAAATTTGCCTATTGCTAAGCATGACTATCGAAAGATCTTCAATAGCTACAGATACTTCGTCACGGCCGAGAAGCTTGACACTCAAAACTGAGTCTCGAATTGAGAGCTTTGCTGGGGATGCGATTTCTATAATCCGGCCGCTCATATGGATATTTTCTAAGATTTATGCTAGTTAAGCTAGCCTCTCGGCTAAAAATTTATAGCCACAGCCCCAGTTAGTTCTGGCGAGCCTGTTATTCTTTCTCATTTTATTTTGAGTAGTTACGTTTCTTGGCTTTGCGCTGTGTGGTGTTTCTCAACGTGGAAAATCATGCAGCCAAAGTCAACGAAGACTTTAGGTTAAAGCACGCATAGCTCTAGAGGTTGTGCGTATCAGAGGTTCTATGAAATGCCAAAAAAGAAAAAGCCCGGTCAAGGGCCAATTGTAACGCTGACCTTTGCTGGTCGCGTATTCGTTGAGGGTTATGCACGAGGGAAACCAGTTCCAGCGCACTTTCAGCCTTTCATCACTTCGCACGAAAAACTTAACGCAGCAATTCGTGCAATCGCTCAGTTCTTAAACTCTGCGCGTCTGGGGAAAATCGGCGAAACGCAAGAAGCAAGAGCACAACTTCAGGGTTGGGCTCGAACGATTTTGCGGCTCAAGCATGACTTCGGACAGTTTGCCTTTCAACAGGCGTCGAGATCTTGCAGTAGCTACGCTACGACTTTCAACTACGCTGATAGTTTAGAGGAAGCTGTGCGAAAAGCCCTGGAGTTGGCGTCTACAGACAATGAAAAAGCTGCCCTCGAAGGAATCATCGCAGATCTCCGGCACTACCGAAATGTATACGAGGATTGTGCCCAAGGAAACTTCTTCACGGAAAGTCTACTTGAGCCATATCGTCAATTCGGCTCTACGCTGCTTACGGAATGCATCTGCCAAGCACTACAACACATCCGGTCCTATCTCGGGCTACGAGATGATACCTGGCGGGATGCTCAGGCCAAATGGCTTAGCGAACTGGAGACTTGGAAAGCAACCGATCCAGACCGAAGTCGAGCTAAGTTGCTTGCGCTACGAGAGCAATACGACCCATTCACGGCAATCGAAAAAAGCCTTGGTCCAAATGGCAAAGGCCTACTTGGATCTTTGGATTACTTCAATTTCTTGCGAGAAACTTCAGCGCTCAACAACTGGCGTAATGAAGCTACTGCGCAAAGAATTGAAGTCAACGATCTAACGCAAGATGATTGGGATAAAATCAAGAAAAAACATCACCGCAATCGTGGCCTAGCACGGCTCGAGTGCCTCTTCAAGAAAAATCCAGAACTTCGTGCCCTGCACGGAGTTTACACGAGTTTCCTGAGAGAGGTCGGAGTACTGCCAGAGCCGCCGACATACACTGAGCCGCACTTCGTGCATCACCCCAGGTTTTTTGTGCTATCAGCAAGTGGTGGTTACAAAAATTTGGATTTAAGCCCGAGACCAAATTCTACGCTAGGTGCAGTCCAACTGCGTCTACTCGGCGAAGATTCAAACGGCACGTGGATCAAAGTGCAGTTCTTCAAGGACAGGCGCTTGAAACCTGTGCGAGCGGTGCGGGAAGATAAAGAAAGTAGTTCAGGTTACATCTACGACGACCCCATCGATGGGCCAAAGCCGATCACGTTCTGCGGAATCAGAATCAGGAAACAGGGTGACGTCTTTTACTTAGACATTACTGTGCAACTTGAAGCTAAGCCACAAAGCGAGGCAACAAAGGCGGTGAAGTTTAGTGGAGCTGAAGATGAAGCAGCAGGCGATAATCCAGGCAAAAAGAAAACGCCAAAAGCGTTAACTCTTGAACCTGGAACAGTCGTCGCAACTACTGTCTTTCACCCTGACGGCTATGCCTTCATTTGTGTCTGGGAAATCGGGCCTGACAATACTGTGCGTCTCCTTCGACAGTTGAAGGTTGAAGCACCGGTTGGCAAATCCGGATTCGGGCTTGGGCCTGGCGCTGAGTCAAGACTCACGGAACTTACCAAAAGTCAGCGTCGTAAGTCTGGGCGTCGGACAAAAGGACAAGGGCGCGTCAAGGGCGGAAAAAAGCATCTGCTCAACATCCGCACTCAGCGCAACAAGGAGCTAGCAAGCCGGATCATGAAATTCGTCTGCGGGCTTAAGTATGACTCAGGTAAAAGACGTTGGATACAAACTGGCCCAGCGGCAACAGTCCATTTGATGGAAAGTGCAAAGCGCCTGTCCTTTGGGACAGGTCAGAGTTCAGACCATAATCGTGAGATGCAGAATCTGGCAATTGCTGCACTTCTGGACTTGATCCGTAGCAAACGCAATGGTCCAAAAGTCACTAGTCAAGGCATGGATCTGCGCCACGGCATCAAGTCGTTTGAACGCAACCGCTTTGGCTGGGATGAAACATGCCCATGCTGTCGACAACTCGGCTTTCGTTATTCGATCGTCAAGTATGATTCAGATGGAAACAGGTTGCCTGTTGAAGAATGGATCAAGCGCGATTGGAATGGCGAGCATTTTGTCTGCCCAAATGGTTGCAAGAGTGATGGCAAGAACTACAAGGCTAGTGCGATGTATGTCGCCTGCTTTGGACTTCTAATGCATCTACTCGACCCGAGCTATCTTGATATCTACAGTAAGCGACCTGAAAAGGGTTCTCCTGAAAGGGATGCTGCTGTGATTGAGAGAGACAACGTGTGGGCTCAAGTGCTCCCAGAATTGCGAGCAGATCACAATCTTGTTGTTTAAATAGCTCGAAAATCTGATCGGAAGGGAGTGTGCGAATAACTCCCTTCCAATTTTTTTCTATTATATTATTTATATATTTCGGTTTGTCTTCGTTGAACTTGTGTTACCTCAAACAAACTTTCTAGCCTAACCTACTAAAATTACTGAGCTGAACTTCAAACATATGCGAGGCTTTAATAATCAGCCTGATTTTGTATACTGCGCCAGAATTGCCATAATGAAGACAGTAAGAAACATCGCCTATATTTTAATTTTGTTATCACTTGCCGTTGCGCCTCACGTTCTCGCTCTCGAAGACTCAGCCAGCGTGCCGCAGTCTTCCGGCATCACTGAAAATCTAGGTGCCCAAGTCGACCTCACTTTAGCTTTGACAGATCAAGACGGCACAACAAAACCGCTAGGAAAATACCTCGAAAACGGTAGGCCTACCATTATTGTTCCTGTTTATTTTCGCTGCCCAAGGCTTTGTAATTTCACCCTCAATGGACTTACCGATCTAATTAATCAACTACAAGCATTAGAGCTTGGTCGGGATTATAATATTCTAGCAGTCAGCATTAACCCTGAGGAGACTGCCGATCTTGCTACAGCAAAAGCTGAAAATTACTATAAAACACTGAAGCACCCAGAGAATGGGCCACGGGGTTGGAGATTTCTAACTGCCTCTCAAGATGTTATTAAAAAACTTACTGGAACGCTCGGTTTTGGTTTTACGCCTGACGGAACTGAATTCGCACACGCTGCTGGATTTATGATCTTATCGCCTTTTGGCAAAATTATGCGCTATTTTTATGGTGTTCTCTACGAACCTGAACAAGTCCGAATTGCCTTAATTGATGCATCCGAAGGCAGAATTGGAACAACTATTGATAAGATCTTTCTTTTTTGTTTTCGTTATGACCATACACAAGGCAAATATACATTTGCTGCATGGACACTAATGCGCGTGGTCAGTATAGCTGTCGTGTTATTACTATTTAGTTTCCTTATTTATTTAAGGCGCAAAGAGAAAAGTAGAGAGATTTGCAATGGCTAATATTTTTGCCAATACCTTTGATTGGATGCCGGTTCAAGGTTCAACTTGGGCAGAGCAAGTAGATTGGATCAACAATTTCATTACATACATATCAGTATTTTGCACTGTCGCAATTACTGGTGCGATGGTCTATTTTGGCATTAAGTATCGTCGCAAAACTGACAACGATCCAACGCCACATATCACTCACAATGCAGCACTAGAGATAGTCTGGACAGCAATTCCAACTGCAATTGTTTGCTTTGTCTTTTGGTATGGACTGGTAATTTACCGTGAGATGCGTAACCCCCCAAGCAATGCACAAGAAATCAATGTGCAGGCGGAAAAATGGCAATGGACTTTCGCCTACAATACCGGGAAAAAAGCCGTCAACGAGTTAATCGTTCCTGTCGGGCAACCAGTGCGTTTAATTATGCGCTCTAAAGACGTCAACCATAGCTTTTTCATTCCTGCCATGCGCGTTAAAGAAGACGTGATCGGGAACCAATATAACTACCTCTGGTTCGAAGCGAATCAGACTGGCCAATTCCCTATCTTTTGCACGGAATACTGTGGACTAGGCCACTCAGCTATGCTGGCAAATCTTCGTGTTGTCTCGAAAGAAGCATATCAGGATTTCATTAACGACCGTGCAGCTGGCGAAGAAGAGAAAACACCTGAAGCACTGGGCAAGAAGCTTTTTGCGGAAAAAGCCTGCGCAAGCTGTCACAGCACCGACGGTTCGGTTAAACCCTGTCCAACATTAAAGGGCGTTTTTGGTCATGATGTGGAACTTACAGATGGATCGAAAATTAAAGCCGACGAAAACTACTTGCGCGAATCATTGCTTAATCCAAACGCTAAAATCGTCAAAGGCTTTACGCCAAACGTAATGCCCTCACAACAAGGGCAATTGAGCGACGAGCAAGTCGACCAACTCATCGCCTATATCAAAACTCTTCAATAACAATTTTTAAGGAATAATTATGAGCGCACAAACAGAACAGCATAGCGATCGCAACTACCTCAACTGGGAAAAGGGATTTATGTCCTGGTGGATGAGTATCGATCACAAGCGCATCGGCTTAATGTATCTGATTGCAATCATTAGCTTCTTTGTGATTGGCGGCGTGGCAGCAATGCTTGTCCGGGCTGAGCTGTTCTCACACGGTAAAACACTCTACGATGCTGCAACCTACAACGTGATTTTCACTCTGCACGGCGTGATTATGATTTTCCTTTTTATTGTTCCGGGCGTCCCCGCAACTCTGGGGAACTTTATTTTGCCGTTGATGATTGGAGCAAAGGACGTTGCTTTCCCTAAAGTCAATCGCCTTAGTTTTTGGATTTATGTAACAGGGGCAGCGATCGCGTTTGTCGCCTTATTCATGCGCGTTGATACAGGCTGGACATTCTATGCGCCGTACAGCATTCAAAACGCACCGGGTGTCATCACCATGACTCTGGCTGCGTTTGTCTTGGGATTTTCTTCGATTTTAACTGGGCTTAACTTTATGGTCACAATCCATAAAATGCGCTGCCCTGGGATGAGTTGGGATCGTCTACCACTTTTTGTTTGGGCGCTTTATGCAACTTCAGTCTTACAGGTCGTAGCAACTCCAGTAATTGGAATCACGCTTTTACTCTTGATTCTAGAAAACGTAATGGGAGTTGGAATCTTTAACCCTCAGTTTGGAGGAGATCCTGTACTATTCCAGCATTTCTTCTGGTTTTACTCTCATCCAGTTGTTTACATCATGATTCTTCCGGCAATGGGCATTGTCAGTGAAATTATTCCGGTTTTCTCGCGCAAACCTATTTTCGGCTACAAAGCGATTGTGCTCTCCAGTCTAGGCATTGCAGCAATTAGTTTCATTGTATGGGCGCATCACATGTTTGTGGCTGGAATGTCTGACGCCGCTCGATACATTTTTTCGTTTATTACCTTCGCGGTGGCAATCCCGACAGCCGTAAAAGTATTTAACTGGGTTTCCACAATGTACAAAGGCTCGGTTTCTTGGGATGCACCGATGCTCTACGCTATGGCCTTTGTGTTCTTGTTCATGATCGCCGGATGTACTGGAATACATTTAGCAACTCTGGCAACAGACGCACATTATCATGATACTTACTTTGTTGTCGCCCACTTCCATTATACAATCCAGGGCGGTGCCGTAATTGGGTTATATGCGGGGCTACACTACTGGTTTCCACTGATGTTTGGCCGCACCTACAACAAGAAGCTCGCTGTAATTGCTTTCATCTTACTCTTTATCGGCTTTAACGGAACCTTCCTGCCACAGTTTGCACTTGGCATGGAAGGCATGCCACGTCGATACTATGACTACCCTGTAGAGTTTGAACCGCTCCACCGCATTTCCAGCATTTTCGCCTTCATTAATGGTTTTGGTTATTTGCTGGTTTTGGTCAACCTGCTCTGGGCAGCATTCTACGGTCCAAAAGCCAAGCAAAATCCATGGGGATCACTTTCACTGGAGTGGACAGCAGCTTGCCCACCTCCGCATGACAATTTTGAAAAAATTCCAACTGTCAACGATTGGCCTTACGGCTACGGAGTCGACGCGAAACCTCACGGCTCTGAAGCTCACGCATAAAAGGATGAATTAAGTACCTATGTCGCACGCTACAGAATTACCACCAGGACACTTTCATCATTTCGAACCAGAAACTGCCTATCATGCTTCGAAGTTTGGGATGTGGCTGTTTCTTGCCACCGAAGTTCTCTTATTTGGCGGATTATTTTGCGCCTTCGCAGTATTTCGTTGGGTTTATTTCGATCAGTTCCATGCTGCTTCAACAATGCTGGACTGGAGACTTGGTGCGTTAAACACGGCAGTATTACTGTTTAGCTCATATACCATGGTGCTTGGCGTTGATGCAGCGCAACATGGTAATAATAAAAAAGTTGTTTCGTGCCTGAATATCACGGTGATCTGCGCGTTAATCTTTCTTGTCGTTAAATATTTTGAGTATTCAGCTAAAATTGAGCATGGCCTTTTCCCTCCTAAGGAAATATTTTTTGGACTCTATTTTTGCATGACAGGCCTTCACGGATTACACGTCATTGCCGGCATGGGATTACTGCTCTGGGTGCGCTCATTGGCGAAGAAGAACCTTTTTTCAGAAACATATTATACCCCTGTGGAAGTCAGTGGACTATATTGGCACTTGGTAGATATGATTTGGATCTTTTTATTTCCACTACTGTATTTAGTTGGTTAACATTTTTAAGGCCCGGCATTTAATAAATTCAAAGGACAGCTTATGGGTGCGCATTCAGGACATTGGAAAAGACTTGGTGATGGTAAGTTAACACCTCAGGATTTTGAGGATGGTTTAGGCCATATTCTCTCGCAAAACGCCTATCGTAATACTTTACTGGCGTTATTATTTTTGACAATTGTTACTGTAGCAGTTTCAAGGATTGATTTCGGAGTATTAAATATAGTTGTCGCAATTGGAATCGCTTCAATCAAGGCGCTACTAGTTGGCATGTTCTTCATGCACCTTAAATTTGAAAAGCGTCTTATCATCGGCTACGCGATCTATCCACTAGTTTTACTATTCTTATTGATTTTTGGGACTCTTGGCGATCATGCAACACGAGTTTCAATCAAGCCACAAGGAGCCGAATTTGAGAGTTTTACAAATCCACTTCCAGCACTAAACCAGCAGCACGATGCCCATGCTAATCAGCAGCACGCGCCTGCTCATCCAACTGCTACAAGCCACAAAAACCAGCACTAAATATCAGTTTTAGTGCTGTCCTGCGCTATGATTTAGGTGGCTAATCACGCTTAAATTCCCTATACACTTGCTGCTTTACCTAGTAGCCAACTAAGGATTGGCTATCGTAGTAATTTTTTTGATCACAAACTAAAGAATCTCAGCTATATATCTTTATTATGAGCAC
>JAEUWB010000022.1 GCA_016786595.1 bacterium
AGTAGCTTTGCCGCTGGCGATGGCCTTTGCAATTTCCTCCGGCGTAGCCCCACAGGCTGGGATTTACTGCGCAATTTTCGCTGGCTTTATTATCTCAGCGCTGGGCGGTTCTAAAACGCAAATTGGTGGTCCGACTGGAGCTTTTGTCGTTGTTGTATCAGCAATTGTAGCTAAGCATGGCCTGGATGACAACTACGATGTTGATGTTTTTGTTGACGATGGGGCAAACGATTTTAATGAAGCCTGAAGTGATTGCGAACTGGCAATATTTAATTCTAACGCTAGCATGCGCGGCGCTGAGTGACCCGCTTGATGTTTGTTGCGCGTCAGGAGAGTGCAAAACGAAATAACATCACTCAGGCAGAGTCAATCTTGGACTCTGCCTGAAAACTTTAGTTTATCGTTAAATTTACAACTGTCGAATTGATTGTATTTTCTGACACTGGGCAGCGTGCTTCTACTTCATGCAGAAATTCTGCTTTCTGTTCAACGCTCAGATCCGCATCAACATCCACTGTCAGCGCGATCTTCTGGAATCCTGCCCGCTCGCTAGTATTTTTGCCCATTAATACATCAGTATTAATATCCCCTTGAGTAGTGATTTTCATTCCCCTAAGGTTAATATTTTTCTGTTTGGCAACAATCCGTGCAATGCTTGAAATGCATCCTGCCAAAGATGCTAAATAATACTCAAGCGGTGTTGGTCCCAGGTCTTGTCCACCGGTTGTAGTCGGTTGGTCGATGATGAAATTATGATTTCCGGCATGGCAATCAATTTTCATAGTTTGAGATAACTCAGTTGTGACGGTTACGGTTTTATGTGGCATTTGCTTTTCCTCCGATTAAAAAATTAGCGCAAGAAATATGTAACTAGATAGATCGTCAACGCACAACCCCAGACTAGCAAGCAGGGTGAGCATGTCAGCTTAGATTTGCATGCACAAGTATTACCCTGACAGGGCTTTGAATTTGTGTTTTGGAGCTGGTTATTATCTTTGGGTTCCATAGTTTTACCTCTTTACATATATTACTACATAAGAATATAACCATATAGTAATACTAAAGCAAGTAAACTGAAAATCATGAGAAAAAACCCAATTCGTCATTTAAAAGTGGATGATTTAGAAAAAGTAGCGCTTCGTTTTCGCTGTCTTGGGGAAGTCAGTAGGCTGCGCATAGTTCAATCCTTAATGGGAGGTGAAAAAAATGTCACTGAGATAGTTACCTTCACCGGACTAAGTCAGCCAAATGTTTCTCGGCATCTAACGCAGTTAGTTACTTCTCAGCTAATTGCCAAACGCAAATCTAGACAAAATGTCATCTATTCGATTCGCGATCGATCGTTAGCTGCAATTTGCTCAATTGTCTGCCAGAGTGTTAAAAGTTAGCATACATACCAAATGAAAAAGGCAGAACTATGAGCTACGTTGATAATTATATACTACCAATAGCTAAGAAAAATCTTGCTGCGTATAAACGCATGTCCAAAAAAGCCGGAAAAATCTGGAAAGAGCATGGTGCGCTAGCCTATAAGGAGTGCGTCGCGGAGGATATTAAGATCAAAGGACTGGGTCGATTTGATAAGACCCTCAAATGTAAAGCCAATGAAACTGTTGTCTTTGCCTATGTGCTCTATAAATCCCGCAAGCACAGAGACCTAGTCAATGCCAAAGTAATGAGCGATCCGAGACTACATAAAATATGTAATCCACAAAACGTCCCTTTCGACGTTAAACGCATGGTTTATGGGGGCTTCAAGGCCTTTGTTGATCTTTAAAATTCAAGGAACACCCAGTCTTCCTTTTTTCACGAGTTACCGTAAAGGCTGACACCAGAATTTTCACCAGCATTTCCCGTGATTTGCCTAAAACATGCTAGGCATTTAAAACTTTCCTGCATGAAAGTAGCATTCTTTAGCACTCATCAATTTGAGAGAAAATATTATCAAAGCACTGAGTCTGTGCAGTTTGTTTTTTTCGAAATGCAACTTAATCAGCAAACTGCATCGCTTGCGGCTAATTGTTCGGCTGTTTGTGCTTTTGTGAGTGATGCGATTGACGCTGCAACTGTAAAGAAGCTTGCGGAGGTCGGGGTTGGGCTGATTGCGTTAAGAAGTGCTGGGTATAATCATGTCGATTTGAAAGCTTGCGCTCAGCATGGTGTGCGAGTTGTGCGTGTGCCTGCTTATTCTCCGCATGCGGTTGCTGAGCATGCTTTAGCTTTGTTGTTGTGTCTGAATCGAAAAATTCATCGGGCTTATAACAGAGTAAGGGAGTTAAATTTTTCTTTGGATGGATTAATTGGATATGACCTTAACAAGAAAACGGTTGGGGTGATTGGAACGGGCAGTATTGGTTCTGTCTTTGGGAAGATCATGCAGGGGCTTGGTTGTGAGGTTGTTGCCTATGACAAAGTGCAGAATTCCGATTTTCAATTTCTTTCACTTGAGGAGCTATTTAGGGTATCAGATATTATTTCTTTGCATGTGCCGCTTAATCAAGAAACGCGTCATTTAATTAACGCGGAGTCGATTAGTTTGATGAAGCCTGGGGTAACGATTATCAATACTGGTAGAGGCGGTTTAATTGACACGCGAGCTTTGATTGCTGGGCTCAAGTCGAATCATATTGGTGGAGCGTGTTTGGATGTATACGAGGAGGAGGAAGGGATTTTCTTTTCTGATTTATCTCAGGCGGGGATTTCTGATGACACGTTAGCGAGGCTATTGACGTTTCCTCAAGTGATTATTACGGCGCATCAGGCATTTTTAACGCATGAGGCTCTGGAGAATATTTCGACGACGACGATTGAGAATATTCTTGCCTTTCAAAATAACAATGACGGCGCACTTACCAACGAAGTCCGAGCCTAGGAAATTTACTTAGCCCGCTAAGAACCAGGATTCTTGCCCTTCATTTCCGAACCTAGCTGGCGCTCGTTAAATATCCCACGCTGGGGTGGAGTATCTGATGCCTCTAAAACCCTTGATTTTATTGGGTTTTATGAAATCGTGCATCCTTTTTGCATCCAATTTTGGGGTAATTCTGAAAGCTCCTGAAATTTAAAGGTAACTGTTCATGCCAAATCTTAATAAAGCGTTCTTTAGCTTATTAGCAAGAGATTTCACTTTCGGATCTGAGCTTACTTCTCCAGCAACTATTAGTGGCTTTAAATTCCCATCTCGATATTCAATGACAATTCGTTGAACATCTCCCCCTTCAACAATGAGAAGAAGAGCCTCAAGCACTTCCAGTCGATACTGCTCGAAACCTTCAATCAAGACCTCAGATACTCTCATCAACGGTTCAATCTGACCTGACGTTTTCTTTAACGTTAAGATGAGCCTATCAAGCATATCCTTACGTGGCAGGTATCCATCTACAACCCACCAACCGAACTCTTTAAGTTCCTGCACATCGCTTGAAGTAGACAAACGCCAATCCCAGAACTCTAAAAGACGATCAATGGGGGGAATATCACCTTGTGGCTCATCTGTATCTCGCTTTTGTAAAAACGTTGTGCCAACAAACGACACAATTCCAGCACGAGCAGACGAATCTTGCGTGTCAAAATACAATTGTAATTTCTGATCCGCTTGAGTTGTCCATCTAAAAAGGTATGCGACGGCTATTCTATCACCGATGTCGTGGACGACGTTATGACGATCTTTCCACGGAGGTGTAAACCTAGACAGTTTAGTTAAGAAATTATCTAAGCTCGGTTCCAGTTCAATATATACAGGTTTCCAAAACCGACCTCTAACGTACCCATCCCATGCCGCAAGTGCACATACGGAATCATTGGAACTGAGAATCTCAATAATAATGGACTTTCCAGCTGAACGATCGAGATCATAGATCCAGGGTAAAAATTCCCCCGCAATGTACGACACCCAGAAATCTGATTTGCCTCTTTGAATAATTTGCTTCGTTATTTGAGCTACATATTCTGATAGTTTTGTCGATTTATTTCGCTTCAACCACAATAGAAATGAAATACAAGCTCTATATCCCCAGCCTTGGGTTGTGTTTAAGGCGACATGCGAAGGTTCTGTATTATGTTCTTTGTAAAAATTTAAGTTTTCCTCTGATGGATCGGGAAATTGGCTGACGACTGAAAGAGCCGCCATCAGCTTAGGTAGTATTTCATCACTATATGGTAATAAGTTAAAACTAAAAATCGATTCAAAGAGTTCAGCTATTGCCTGAAGAACCCCCGCCCATCCAACCGAAAGCACTTCGCGCTTAGAAAGTTCGGGGAGTGTATTGATATTTGCAGCCTCACAGATTTTTGAGGACAACAAAATCATTGGAATTATATCAAATTTTTCCTTATTTCTGATTGCTTGCCTGACACCAGAAATGAAATGACAAAGGTAAGTAGGGTCAATTTTGGTGTCGAAGAACTTATCCGCGTGTTCGATGAATTTTATCGGATCTTGACTGACGACTTCGCCCAATGTTCTCGCTAGCCCAGCCATGGAATCGCCAAACCACTCCTTCTCTGGCTTCCAGGTCTTAAAATATTCCACTGCATCCTCGACCGAAGTGACTTTTAGTTGGTCTTGTGAAACTGGCGAGGTTGGTCCGCGCCAAGTAGTGGATACTTCGTCGTCATCAGAAATATCAGATGTGTCCTTTGGCTGAAATCTAATCAATCGATTTTTTTGATCGTCCGTGAGATGACGCCAAATTTTTCTGATATATTTGGATTTCCAGTAATCGGCTACTTCTTGGTTGTCCTTGTAATCTGGATTACCATTTTCCACTTTGGCTAAAAATTCCGACCTTTCAGCTTCGATCAATTCCGAAAAGATTTCTGGCAGTCTTTTCGAAATTTCTTTGCCGATCTTGATAGAATATAATGCATCACCCAATAGGAGTTTTTGCACTTCACCTTGCAACGATGTGCGATTGTCCATGACTACACACGCCCTGAGGCAGTCTCGTTCTTCATCTTCAGAAATAGAAGCTAGGAATGCATTAAGCTCTTGAATCAAGGGTTTTGTTCCTTCAGCTCTAGGACAGGAACAGTACTTTTTTATGCACAGCTCTAAGGTAGGCTGAATTAATTTCTCATGGGTATAAAGCTGAAAAGCTCTAATTCTTATTTCTTTGGAAGTTTCGTCATACTTTGTTTCACGTGCCTTAATAACCGCATCAAGCTTTCGTGTAAGTGCGTTAATAATGAAGCTCAAGTCGATCGTTGGTTGAACATTCTGAAGTTCATCCAAAACTTTACGAAGGTAGTACTCGTCCAAATATGGTCGACAACGTCCATCAGGATCGTCTAAGTCTTGATCAAAATCTAAGAGTCCTTCTAAAAGAATGCCTGCATTCTTATATTGCCCTGAACGGACTAACAATTGCCAAAGCTCGACAGCTTCCATTGAAATCGTATGAGCAATGTCAAACTGTAGCCACTTGTCTTTGACAAGCTTCTTAAGCATTGAAGCGACATCTAGCTTCTTTGCAATGGATTTTAGACACTCTAGTGTGTCGCGAAGCACCCAAGGATCTGAATTATTGGTAAAGGAGAATTCTGATATCACCTTAAAAACTTTATCTGGCACATCGTTCGCCACACGAATTAAATATCGTGAAGCTGCCCAGGCACATGAAGTGATTCGATCTTTTTCCCTAATTAATTGGGGAAGAGGCGCAAACCATCCAGCTTCAGCTAATGGTTCAATCCAGGTCGCATCTATTCTGTCCATAAAATAGTTGAATGATGCAGTCCACTGAAGAAGTACATCTAGTTTCCTTAATGCTTCTACAGACGGTTTTTCTTGCTTAATAAACGCTTCAACCTTTGCAATTACAGATGACTGTTCCTCTATAATACCTGCTACTAGATCCTCTACTTGTTGAACTTTGTCATCCCATTCCTTTAGGACATCTCCAATAAGCCCTTTGCAGTGACATACATTTGTAAAGTAGCGCTGAATATCGGTGTATTTCTTTACAAAGGCATCTCTTCGCGCTTGATTGTTCCCCAATGGATCAATTTTATTTAAGACAGACTCAATTTTTTCTTTATTACTGGCTTCTTTGACTTCACTGTAGAGAAGCCAACATGCATACTTATATACAAAAGACTTACTTAATCCTTGAATCTTCTCTAAAATTTCAAGCGAAATAATTCCCTTCCATTCAAGAGACTTTTCCTCACTATTAACAACAAATTTCGCGGCTAGTTCGTCTGGAACCTTTATCTCTGGAAATGATTCTTCAACGACAATTTTTTTCTCAACGTAAATATCCGTGCGTTTCCCCGGATAGAAAGCTTCTAGTAGCTCCCGAACTGCATGAGCTACTCCTATATACCAAAGCTCTTGCCTATTGGTTTTCGATTCGTAGCTGCACCACAGGTCAAAAAGCCCAACCAGATTATATCCCGACCTTTTCTCAAAATCTGAAAGCAATTCCCGCAGCTTTCGCCCTCGTGGGCTTAAGGCTTCCTCCGTCGGTATCTTGGGCAATTCATCGGTCATTGATATGCCCCCAACGACCGATTTAACTCAGCACGATAACTCCGCCACCTCGGCATCACGCGATCTAGGTGGGCGATAAAACGATCATTGTGCTTACGCTCAAGCAGATGAACCAATTCATGAACGATCACATACTCAAGGCATCTGTCGTCTTTCTTGGATAATTCAAGATTGAAAAGAACTCGTTTGGTCTTAGGATTGCAAGAACCCCACTTGGTTTTCATCTGACGAATAGACCAAGACTTTACTTGCACACCTAGCTGCTCTTCCCATTTACTTAAAATTGGCTCGATCCGATTCTTTAAGTCCCGCCGAACCCATTCGGTAAATACAAGCTGCTTATGGGATTTAGAGGTTCCTTTTTTCAGTAAAAGATTGATTCGGGATTTTCCTTGGATTGATACCTTTGAAGGTAATTTGTGATGCACGACATTTAAGCGGTAACGAATGCCCCGAAAAAGTACACTTTCGCCCGACACAAACTTAGGTGGGTTTTGCCGTTCTTGATTCTCAAAGCTACGAATCTGTTTCTTTATCCAAGGTAGCCCTATAACCGTGCCAGCCTCTTTTGTAACTTCCAATAATCCCTCAGTTTTTAATAAGATCACTATTTCGGTCTCGCTGCAAATTTGCAAATTTAGGCCCTAGTCTAACATTTTCAACCTTGCACTACTACACTAGAGAGGCGCTGTGAAAGGTGACACTGTGAAATGCAGCACCGTAAGAGGCATACTGCGAAACATTTCGCCTCAGGTTTTGGAAGATCCCGGTCTTCCTTTTTCTAAAGCAAAGAATCTTGCAGCTATTTTACTAGCCTAAATCACCGGTATGACTTAATCCTCCTAGCCGCTACCGACTCAAACACCCTCAAGACTAGAAGAATTTTTTAACCAACAAATCAACAGCCATGCCAATCGAAACAATTACAATCACAGGTCGCACCCACTTCGCTCCAAACCGCAAAACCAATCCTGCACCCAAATAACCACCAATCAGTTGCCCCGCACCAAGCGCTAACCCGGGCAACAATAAAACATGGCCATCCAGAGCTAAAACAATTAGCGCAGAGACACCAGAAGCGAAATCGACGATCTTCGTTCGAGCGGTAGCTTCACGAATATTTAAACCAAGCAGCAAAACAAACGCTGCCATATAAAAGCTAGCTGAACCAACACCAAAGAAACCGTCATAGCCAGCAATGGCCGGCACAACGAACAATGCAAAATATCGATTACTAATGCGCGGATGCGAACTTTGATTTGTAATGCGGCTACTATACGAAAAATAGATCGCAGAAAAAATTAACAAAAACGGAATTATCGCTTGCAAAGCCGCGCTACTGAGATGCGTCAAGAAATACGCCCCACTACTTCCTGCAAGCATTGCAGCAATCACTAGCGGTGCAATTTCCCTCCATTCATTCAACCCCGCACGTTCAAAACGCACAATTGCCGCAACCGCGCCAAATGCATATTGGAATTTACTCGTTGCTATTGCCTGTAGTGGCGTTAGGCCGTAAAAAATTAAGGTTGGCAGTGAAATCAAACCGCTACCACCAGCTGAAGCCTCAATCAGCCCGGCAAAAATTCCAATGCAAAACAAAATTAACATGAATTTCTTTATTCCATTCTTGCGCAACAATTACTATGATAGTTCCGGCATCACTATGCAAAACAAGCTTTATTATAGTTTGAAAATCTTCTTTAGCGCGCTTTTTGCGGTAGGGGGAGCATACTTATCTTGGCAGTCTTGGGAGCTCTGGCAGAAAGTTTCTCAAAGCTCCGCTAGCCCGGGAGCGATTATCCTAATCGCCTTGCCCTTTTTCTTTGGATTTTTTTCACTCCTGGGATGGATTGCACTATTTACGATATTCACTAGTAAGGAGTAATAACGAAGGCAGTCATGAATTCTAACTCGCTCCAGATAGGAAAATTGAGTAGATCATCAATAGCATCGAGTAAAACTTTGGAGACTTGCTTATGAAAATTGCAATCATTGGCGCGGGAAACGTCGGTAAAACTTTAGGAACTGCCTGGGAGAAGAAAGGCCAGAGCGTTCTTTATGGGGTACGAAACCCTAAACCTGGAACTACCGAGTTAGAAGTAACTGCGGCAGTCACTGCATCAGACGTAATCATTCTCGCAGTGCCCTGGAGCGCAATGCCTAGTGTTTTAGAAAATAAGGCGCTCTTTCGCGGCAAAGTCGTTGTGGATTGTACAAATCCCATTAACTCTGATTTCACTGGACTAACTCTAGGAAACACCGATTCAGGTGGCGAAACTGTTGCACGCATGATTCCTGAGGCAAAGGTCGTGAAGGCATTTAATTCTTGTGGATTTAACGTTATGGCAAATCCTGAATTCCCCACCGGCAAAGCCACGATGTTTGTCGCTGGCGATGACAAAGCTGCAAAGGAAACTACATTAGAACTGGCCCAATCAATCGGGTTTGAGGCTATTGATGCAGGCCCCTTGGTTCAATCACGTTACCTTGAGGCTACCGCCTGGCTCTGGATTTCAATGGCAATGAAATATGGACTAGGGCGCGAAATCGCCTTCAGCCTATTACGTAGATAAGAGTCATCAAGTTTGGTACTTCCTGAAAATATCAAGAAACCTCACACAGGGTTCAAGCCCCATCACTCGTAGTAGTCTACTCTGGGGTGGAGTATCTGAGCCTCTCAGAACTCGCATTTTTATTGGGTTTCGTGAAATCGTGCAGCCTTTTTGCGCCCAATTTGGAGGTAATTTTGAAATTTCTTGAAATATCAACATAATGATAGTATTTAAGGTATATTAATGGTATATTATAAGTATGAATTTGAATTCGACCTCAAGAAGAGTGCGTCTAATAGGAGGAAACACGGGATCGACTTTGAGGAGGCTCAGGGGCTCTGGATCGATCCGCACCTATTGGAGATTGAGGCGAGATCGGCAGATGAGCCACGCTTTCTAATGATTGGAAAGATTGGCTCAAAACATTGGAGTGCGGTCGTTACCTTTCGAAATGACAAGATACGAATTATTTCGGTTAGACGATCTAGAAAAGAAGAGGTGGAATTATATGAAGAAAGTTAAAGCAAAAGATTTTGATGATACTTTTGACCGAGGCGAGGATGTCACTAAGTATTTGGATAAATCAAAAGCTCGGCGAGTAAATGCCGAGCTTAAGAGAGTTAATATTGACTTTCCTGTCTGGGTTATTGATAGCCTCGATAAAGAAGCTCGGCGTCTTGGCATAACCAGACAGTCACTAGTTAAGATGTGGATTGCTGAGAAATTTAAAACTGACAATCAAGCTTCTGAGTGAGGTACGAACTGACATTTCAGGAAATTTCGAATGCCTCCCTGAAGTGTCAATTTCGCTCTGGGGTGAGTGATAACGTGTTTTATCGCTTCGCTCAAAACTCTGGGCTCGCAGCTTTCCTCGTGCTCGCTTCGCTCGCACAGGGTTCAAGCCCCATCACACTAGATATTTTATTCTGGGGTGGAGTATTTGAAGAGGGTTAACTTACTGAAATCGGTACATTTTCGGTGCTCCATGCATCCTTTTTGCATCCAACTTTTTCGAAAGTTTTGAAATGTCCTGAAAGCTTCTGAAATGAACTCTAGGTTTACTAATATAGCTCTTTAATTTCGGACCACACATAACTTTCAGAATCTCCAAAAACACTTTCCTTAGGATTTGGATTCTTCTTCGAAAGTTCATACATATCGATTATCAGCTTTTCACGAGCATCCTTCGTATTGTAGTTAGCTAAACTTTTGTCGATTACATCTGTACTGAAATACTCTTGGAGCGATGGAATTGAAATTCGATATCCTATTTCGCGACGAGAAGAATTGCTTATAGATTGTGAAAATCCAACGATAAATTTAATGGCATTTTGTGGATTTTGAATAACCTCGTCCAACCAATTCCTTTGAATCTGCTTATCACCGAATTCCGACCAAAACTTCAGGGTCAATGAAATTCTTGTACTAACCCTCAACGTTTTACCTTGTGCAGCATCATTTATGCGAGAAGCAAGAGTCTTTGATAGTTCAATAATATTATCATCGCTCTGGAAGAGTACCCCCAAATCTCCCCAACCATCCTTTTTTAAGCTCTTGATAATGTGGTCCACATAGGTAGGAATCACAAAGTCAGTTGCTTTTTCGAATACCCTCTTTAATCTCTGAGTTCGTTCGTTCTCATCCTTCATTCTACTCATCATATAGAGGATGATTCTCGTGCATGTCATGCGAGGGTCATCACCGAACAATCCCAACCCGCTTGGTGGCAACAAATCGCCAATATTAATTAGGCTAACAGCAATTGATTCAAAGTGCTCAACTGGCACTTCATTCTTATAATTTTCTAATGCATCAAGAAGAAATTTAAGTCGATTTCGTTTTACAAATTTATTGACGTTCTTCTCCGTCTTTGTAATGTCCTTCAAATCGTCGATAAAAGAATGAATCTCGGAATCCGTCAGTTGATCTGAAGAGAAGACAAGCGTGAAATATCTATCGAAATAGTCCTCATGACATGCCCGAGTTTGTTGATACCAACTTTCCATCGTACCCTGGTACGAACCATATCCACCGAGTATTCCAGCCACCTCAGGAAAAATGCCTTTCACTAAGACTGAGATAGCATCGAGGTTTGCTTTTGAAACCTTCGATAGTAACTCTTCAACTACCTTCTTTCTCTCTCCCTTCTCATCATCAAAGCGAATGCGAGTTGTCGTTTTGATGATGTCATCCTTGTAGTACGGTAGGCTGCTATATAATTGAGGCTCGTGAACACGAATGGCTTCTAAAGCAATAAGATCAACAGGGTCGAGTTCAAAGACTTTCTTACCTTCGAACATTCCAAAATAAAAACTTAGTGTAGAAAGATATCTGTTTACATCCCGTAAGGTCGAAAAAAGAGGACGAATTCCGTCATGAAAAATTAATCCCCACCTGTCCTTATTAAATTTCTTTTCAGCTCCAGCTGACTTCAAAATTTTGTCTAGACCCTCGAATAGAACTTTCTCGAACAATTCTCTTGGTGCTTCAGGAATCTGAAAGGAAACTTGTACAATCTTTTTTAGATAATCCTTGCCACGTCCTTCTTCTAGCTCGCTCGGAAGGAACGACTTCAATGCGTCTTCAACATAGCCCTGATCGTATAAAAGTAAATATACAAGGTTGGGGAAGTCCGCATTACATTTGATCAATCTGCAAAGAAGCCCTAGTTCATCGGAAGTTAATCGATCTATCTCATCAATACTAATAATGACGGGCTTTTTTAGTTGTCCCATCAGAGAAGTCAGCTCTTCCTTTAATTCGAGTATGCTCTTCTTGCTAGCACTGACACGCGCCTCTAACAACTTTATATAGTACTCAAAGAATTGATCCGCCGTGGAAAATAGCCAGATAAAGAGGGAGATACTCAAACATGCAATAGCAAACCATGGCGAAACCCACTCGTAGTTGAGCGAGAAAAGGGCAAGAACAGAGAGTGCGAAAGCCAACCCTTTACGTATTGCCTTGAGTGGGATCAGCTTGAGAAAAAATTCACCTAGCTTTAATCGTGCCTGATAAACACGGAGTGTATTGATAAGTCTAACAGTACTTTTTGAACTATCTGTCTTCCCAATTGCACGACCTAGTTCTTCAAAAAAGGCTTCATCTAAAATATGATCGCCCGATACTGTCCACGGAATAAATTCATGAAAAACGGGTCGCTCATTTTCATCGAGCTTGGAAAGTTCTTCCCGAATTAAGTTCTTAACCGAACTTTTTCCACTGCCCCATTTCCCCGAAAGACTGATAACTAGTGAATCTCGTCCATCCCAATTTGCTAGGCATTGCGCAATACTAGAAGCAAAACCCGTCCGATTTAGCCGATCATGTTTCGAATCTTGGATCGGTCTATCTGCATTTAGGTCCACAGCCTGTGATGGTCGCTTCTGTCCCATTTTACCACCCAAGCTCCCCTAGAAAGTCTGGAATGACTGTCTGTGCCTTTCCGAGAAATATCCGTCCCTCGCTCTCCTTCCTCAGTTCTTCTATTCGTTTGGGGTCAAGTTTAAAGGCAGTTCCATAATACTTGTCCTCACCATCCCATGGTTTATTCCTATCAAACCCATTGATTCGTAGACGATCAAGATTCGTGTCGTCGTAACCAAAGCCAAGAAAAATGACTTTTTTAGCCTTAGCAATTACAGCTTGTGCAACTTGCATTTCCTTCCCGTAGTCGTGCTCCAATTCCGAAATTACTCGGATACCTTCTGAACTCTGTAGGATCTGCTCGGCAGTGGCATTGGAGCTATATTCTCGTTTGAAACCATTCTGCTTATCAGTATCAAGATAACCAAGCCTACCGTGGACGTGCAGTACTTGCGTTGTATCAATCAAACTCTCAGCACGTTTTGGAAAATTGCTAAAGATTAGGTCCGTAAGAAACTTATCGATTGAGCGATCATAGTTGAAAGTGACAAAGACAGGACCATACTGGTTCTGCTCAATTGCTTCGATGATTTTTGTACGAAGTAACAGGTACCAGTTGTCACTTCGCCTCTGAAGTAAATTTGGCTCCTCATATTTGATTAGCTCTTGTGCAATTGCAGCACGTGCAATTTTAACAAATTCTTCACGACGAGATAGAAATTCATCTATTGTGGGTGCTACTGTCTTTCTGAATTGCTCATGAAAGGTCTTGATCTCATCTCCACTGAACCCCATGCCCTCAAGCATTTTGAATGAATCGCTGCTAGGATCTCTGGTGTTGTTAAGAATGTTATCACTTAGTTGATTGCCTAAAGGATAGCCCAGGTGATAACTGGCTCCTGCACCGAGGACAAAGACGGTATTGTAACCTCTCCAACCAATATCAAAATGATAGTTTTTGCCCGATTCCCACATATCCTATTCAATTCAAAATGCTTTCGAAGAATCGCATAAAATATTAATAAACCTCATACGCCCCCAACGACCGATTCAACTCAGCACGATAACTTCGCCACTTGGGCATCACACGATCTAGGTGGGCGATAAAACGATCATTGTGCTTACGCTCAAGGAGATGAACCAATTCATGAACGATCACATACTCAAGGCATCTGTCGTCTTTCTTGGCTAATTCAAGATTGAAAAGAACTCGTTTGGTCTTAGGATTGCAAGAACCCCACTTGGTTTTCATCTGGCGAATAGACCAAGCTTTTACTTGCACACCTAGTTGCTCTTCCCATTTACTTAATAGTGGCTCGATCCGATTCCTTAAGTCCTGTCGAACCCATTCGGTGAATAACAACTGCTTGTGCGATTTGGAGGCACCCTTTTTCAGGAACAAATTGATTCTGGATTTCCCCTGAATTGCTACCGTTGAAGGTAATTTGTGATGCACAACGTTCAAGCGGTAGCGAACGCCCCGAAAAAGTACACTTTCGCCCGAAACAAACTTAGGTGGGTTTTGGCGTTCTTGATTCTCAAAGCTACGGATCTGCTTCTTAATCCAAGGTAGCTTTCTAATGATAAGTAAACGTACTGCAGTGTCGCGTGTAGTGCTTGGCACGGCAACTCTTAGTCGCCCTTCAGGTGGGTGCACACTTAGATGTATATTCTTGATGGCTTTTCTAATCACCTCAACTGAATATCCACCAATTTTTAAGTGCCTAGTTCCTCTAATACTCATACTGCTTTTTAACTACTTTAAAGATTTTCTCTGCATTTTCCTCGTCGGTAACGTGACGATTGATAGCTGCCTTTACTTCTCTTTCCTTTATTAAGTTATCTCGCCAATCCGCTTTTCTTGTTGCCATTACCTCTTCATGAACTGCCAAAGCTAAACCAGCATCGTTATCTAAGTTATCGTAGAGTGCTCGCTTTGCGGGTGAGTCCAAAGAGGATGGATAGGTTCCTGCTGATTCGGGATTCTTTGCTCTCTTGGCAAGTTCACAAATCTTACGGAGATACTCCTCATAGCTTAACACTTCTGCACGTCTTGCCTTGATGACTTCATCAAGTAGAACAGACATCCTCTCGTAATACTTTGGATTGGTCGGCTTCTCATCGACAATTAGTTTTCGGACGTTATTCTCAATAGTTTCCGCTACTGCTTGTTTATCCTTTCGAATACCCTTTGGAAGATTATCAATGGCACCGACACCACTTTTAACGATCATTTCTACGAGTGTTAAATCATCAAATGCCGAAATCACTTCTCCATCTCCTGCACCCACGTACGCATCAATTAAATGCCTCATAGCTGGCTCATACGCTTTAAGATCGATGTAATCACCACTGGCAAGTTTGACCTCAGCACGTACAGTCTCGTAGTGCTTAACGTCGGCTATGATTTCCTCAGTTTGTTTTGCTGAGTATCCGACCTCAGTCATTTCATTAGCGATCTCTGCGTAAGCACGAATCAAGGAAGAAGTTAGCTTGTATAGGGTAACTCTCTTCTGCTCGTTCTCTTCGACTTGATTTTCATCCCCTAGATTGTCGCCACAGAAATAATCGAGGTAGTTTTTAGTTTCATACGGTGGAACAACAGGTTCACAGAGGATCTTAATGGACTCCAAGGCATTATCGAGTCGTTCCCGTGCCTTCTCCAATCTGTCATTAAGTAAACCCTTTACGTCATCTGGATCGTAATCATCGAAAGCTTCTGATGTGTAATCATTGATCGATCTTTCCAGGCTCTTAAAGAGATCCTTATAATCGATCACATATCCATATTCTTTGTCTTCACCGTCTAATCGATTGACCCGACAGATAGCCTGAAAAAGACCGTGATCCTGCATTTTCTTATCAATATAGAGATACGTTGCAGGTGGTGCATCAAATCCAGTTAGAAGCTTATCTACCACGATAAGAAGCTTCATCTGTGCGGGTTCATCGGTAAACTTCTTCTTTACTTCGTCTTCAAATACGTCTGGATCTTTTCCGCCCAGCATCTTGTTGTAAATTTCATATTGGCGAAGTCGTTCGGTTAATTCTTCTTCGCCTGTACTCTCTCCCTTGATGTCGTTCTTGGTGGGCTTGTAAGAGGTAACGATAGCGCACTTGGTAAAGCCATTATTAATAAACAGTTCGTAGTATTTACACGCTTGATAGATGCTACCCGAAACCAACATGGCGTTGCCTCGACCATTTTGAAGTCGATCTTTTGTCGCCATGTCGAACATGATCTCGCCAACGATCTTACTGAGCCTGTCTTGAGAACTTAGGACTTTGTTTAAAGTTCCCCAGCGTTTTTTAAGTTCGGTTTTTGCAAAATCAGTTAGTCCTTTGGTCTTTGCCTCGAACCATTGATCGATCTTTGCAGGTGAAGTTATATGCTGATCGATTTTCCGTGCTTCATACCTAAGATCAAGCACGACCTTATCGGCAACGGCTTCATCAAATTTGTAGGTATCAATATATGGTCCAAATACTTCGATGCTCTTTTGCTTATCCTTTCGTAGTAGTGGCGTTCCAGTAAAACCGATCAACATTGCATGAGGTAGAAGCGTGGTCATCGCCTTATGAAGCTTGCCCGACTGCGTCCGATGACACTCATCTACAAGAACATAGATGTCACCCTTTGCTTTGAAGTCTTTGGGTAGACTATTGATCAGTTCTTCAAGGTAAGAGTCGTAATCAGGCTCTTCATTTCTTCCGAACTTATGGATTAACGAGCAAAGCAAAAATGGTGTTGGTGCATTCAATTTCTCTACGAGATCCCGCCCACTTTTGGTTCTGTAGATAGTTTCACTTACACCTGTGAATACCTTTTCAATCTGCTTATCTAGTTCATCACGATCTGTGATCACCAACACACGTGAATCAGGAACATTCTCCCTAATCCACTTGGCAAGCCATATCATCGTAAGGCTCTTACCACTCCCTTGACTGTGCCAGATGATTCCGCCTTCACGACGGCGAACACTTTCCTGTGCTGCTCGAACGCCAAAATATTGGTGATGTCGTGGAAGCTTTTTAATGCCCCGATCAAAGACAATGAAGTCGTGGATAATTTCAAGAATACGCATCTTGTCACATAGAAGTGCGAGATGCCGATCTAATGAAGTATCCGATTCACCACGCTCTTTCCAGGTCAGGAAATACTTCTCTGGGGTTTCGATAGTTCCATATCTCAATCCTTCAGTATCGTTGCCAGCCATTACAAGCTGAATCGTTGCAAAGAATGGCTTTATAAAGATTGATTTTTGATTATCAAGATTTTGGCGAATGCCCTCAGATACAGATATTGTGCTTCGCTTTAATTCTAAAATCGCGATTGCGATCCCGTTTACATAAAGAACAACATCAGGGCGTTTTGTGCTCTCTCCTTTGACTGTAACTTCCTCTGCGATTGCAAAGTCATTTGCTTCTGGATTGTCCCAGTCAATGAGATGTACCGTCTTTTTAATATCACCAGCATCTTCCTTGAGAGGAATGCCGTAACGTAAAAGCCCATAAACGTCTTTATTGAGGTCATAAAGTGTCTTGCTTTGATTGCCAGCTACCTTCTGTAATTCTGCAATCGCTCGGTTTACAATTACTGGGGTGTGCTTCTGATTCTTAGATATGAATGATCTCAATAATTCAGGTTCTATTGGGCTGTTTCTTTCACCATCATGCCAATCACCAAGGTAGGTATAATCCAGCGTGTTTTGAAAGAGTTTAACGACTCTTTGCTGTGTCCTTTTTTCTCTTTGTCCTACCTTGCTCATATCAAACCTTCACCAATTTGAAGCTAATCTGATAACGGTAAAAGGATATGGATGAGACAGCCATTAAAGCCCGTCTGATTCGTTGATCATCTTCTAACGCTATAATTACTCCAGATACTTGTTGCCCATCTTCTGCCAACTCTTCTTGTACATAGCCCATGTAACGAAGGGTCTGTCCAACAACGACATCACTTGCACGACCTTTCTTTAATTCCACTACAAGAAGCTTTTTCTTGTCTTTGCTGATAGCAAGAATATCAACTGGTCCTGTGTCAGTGGGATACTGTTGACCAACGCACTCACCATCTTCTTCATAGATGTCGTAAGTCTTTCCTAATTCTGTTTGTGACCAGTTTTGCACCAAGAAATCTTCAAGATGCTTCTCCATTGCAAATGCAGATGGATCTTCTACCGTTTCATCGGTTGAGATAAGCGAAGTGGCAGATACTCCACCAAGTAGCCTTTCAATTTCTTCACCATAGGTTGAGATATTACAAACTGTTCCTATTGAACCTGCAGAGTTCTTGAGAGGAGTGCTTAAATCGCTTCTGTCTATGGTCTGATTAAACCATCGGACTGCACGACGATGAGGCAGAATCTCGCCTGGATGATATTCATAATTCCCAGTCACTTCACCAACTCTGTATCTGCCACTTCCATCTGGGCATAATACGAGGTCGCCGATCTTAATTCCCTTTGCTACCGTCCAAAGCATTCCACAGGCTAGTCCAGCACCGATCTTGGTTTTATCGGGATGGGCTTCCAAAAAGATTGGAATGAATTCCTGGTTAAACTCACGCCACTCATCTGGAAGTTTATTTGAAAGATTTTGAGTGATCCCAAAATCAGCACCAATGAAACTACCCGCGAGACATGCCTCCGCATGTGCACTCTTTTTACCCAACATTACGCGGTAGTAGTTCTTCATTGTTGCCTCATATTAATCTGATTTTTCCAGTTAGAAGGTTTTGCATCATGCCTTGTTTCAAGGACTTATATTTTGCAACCTGCTGTACAAGAGCGTTGATTTCTTGCGTCATAGATTGAATTGCCGAAGCAATTGCAACTTGTTCCTGATACTCAGGATAAGGAACAACTAGTTCTTTTACGTCACGACTATTAATTGCAGGGTAGTTCGAACCAGATAGCAATAAATTTATCTGGCGATTCAATGAATCAGCAAAGAAATGTTGGAAAATATAGGGGGCATGAGTGCCCGTCTCGTCGCACCTAAGAACGGAAAAACCTGTCGAACAAATAGTATTTTGAACCTCACCATCGACATAGTAATGCGACATAAGATTCGGGCGTACGGTAGCAATGAGGATGTCATTCCTGCGTACAATACGACGAGCACGAGAAGGTGCAGTTTTAAATTCATGGTCTTGTAATGAGAGAAGAATTCCCCGATCGATTGCCTCCAGTGAAATATATTTGAATTTATAGGAGCTGGGTGTTTTGCTTTGTAAATTTTCAGGATCAACTTGAACGAGATCCCCAATAGACCGCTCGTCCCATTTTCCACTAAACCCAGGCAATCGCCTCTTCCCAGTAAGCAACTCCTGCATCGCACCTTGTTTGATGTTGCGTTTCTTTTCGATCAGCTTTTCAAGGGAAGATATCAGGGCGTCCGTGTCGGAGAGAGCAGTAGCGATAGATTGTTGCTCTGATACATTCTGTGGTACGGGTAGCTTAAAATTGGCTACTGCCTGTTGCGACAACGTAGGTATTGCACCACCAACTATAAATGATGCAATTTGTTTTTGGATAATTCCAAAACCCATCATGTATCCTAAAAAGTCACCGCTTATCTTGAATTTCTTTAGGACAACAACCTGTGGATTTACGGTGGCTCTTTGAGGAAGATTTCGAACGATTGCAGTTTTACCGAAGGTCGACCCCGTCTTAACCAGGAGTATATCGCCGTTGTTAACTTTTATTTCAGGCGATTCCTCGTATTTAAACCACGAAAGATATGTGCAACCAGCAAAATCCATCTGTCCGTCTTTTATATTCGAGGGGCTAATTGTAATCGCACCTTCACCCTCTCTGACGATGTCGCTAACTGTATAGCCTCTAAAGCCGATTCGACCGTTTATTTCGCAGACATCCCCAATACACCTTATCACCCAGTCATGAGGAATTAGACCGATTTCAGTTTCTTGATGGCTACCCGAAGGAAACTTTTCTGCTACTCCCATGCAAACCCCATATTTTGCAAGTGAGTACCAACTTTCTGCGACAGTAGTGTAACTTCCGAGGTAATTTCCGACAGCGTCGTATCGTACCTTTGAGCAAGCTCACTAGTCCGTGTTGTAAGTCTCTGTGAGGTTCGATCTAGTTCTGACTGAATGGCTTGTTGTAGTTGAGCTATCCACTTCTCGTCGACAACTAGGTGCTTAATTTCATCTACCGTGAGCCTTGGGTATTTTGACAGAACCTTGTCATTTAATTTTGTTGTTGCTTCTTTAATCTGTTTAGTAAGTTCACCTTCTTTGTTAAGTAACGCCAAACACGACTCCAAAGCGTCACGCTCATCCTTGAACTCAGGTCTCTTCTTAATCTCGCCAATCCGTTTAGAAACATTCGCTTTACTGATCTTCCCATTGTCGCCAACGGCTTCAGCTAGTATTCCTTCATCACCACCATGTTCTTCCTGCATTTCTTCAAACTGTCCCGTGATCTCATCACGAGCCATTTCAAGATTGTCGATAGCCGTCTTTTCTACAGAAAAGTACTTCGCGATAACCAATTCTTTAGGAATCAATTCGCAGGTGTAATCAACTGTCTGACCTTTCTTATTTGTCACTGCAGTTAACTCAGCCTTCCAACCATCTTCTGCGACGATATACAGATCGTCTTTCATGACGTTCAGCCAATACGTCATCAAGTGTTGGTAGACATCGTATTGATCGATGAGTGGAATACCACTGAATGCAGTAAGAATTGCTTCTGAAATTTGATGAATGACTTCTTTTGGCTTACATCCAGCTTTAAGCTGCTTTAGAAGGGCGCTTTGCTCTATAGCCCATTTTGCAAAGGTGGATTTAATCTTCGTCCCAAATTCAACGAATTCTGGATGTGTATAAATCGTGGCTTTTATCTCGTCTTTTTCAACTTTTAAATCACAATAGCCGTCACGATTTCCTTTGGTAAAAAGTGAACTTCGTAAAGTTGGACAAACATTCCAGTAGTTACTTAAAGCATCTATATCACGAAGTGGAATTCCACCTTTTAAGTGAGCTTCGATGTCTTGGATGTCCTCTTCGTCTTGACTGTCGATGTAGCGTGGAATGTTGAGATTAAACTCATTCTTCTCCTCAATCTCTTTTATTGAAACAAGTCTGGAATACTTGGGAACTTCTATCTGCTTGTTGAAGACATCAACAATTTTGTGAATGTCCTGATCACGAAGACGATTTTTATTTCCATCTTTAACAAAGCCCTTACCAGCATCGATCATGAAGATGCCTTTTCGACTTTCAGCATTCTCTTTGTCGATAACAATGATACAAGCTGGAATACCAGTTCCATAAAACAGGTTTGCTGGCAATGCGATGATGCCTTTGATGTATCCGCGTCTAATTAAATTGGTTCGGATCTTTGCTTCGGCACCACCTCTAAAGAGCACACCATGAGGTAGAATGATTGCTGCTTTGCCTCTGCTCTTTAATGATCGAAGAATATGGAGCAAGAAAGCATAATCGCCATTCTTTGCAGGGGGAACGCCATAGCCATCAAATCTTCCGTAAACATCAGCCTTCTCATTTGCAGTTTCAACACCATCACTCCAGGACTTACTTGAGAACGGTGGATTGGCTACGGCAAAATCAAAAGTCTTTAACCCATGCCCATCTTTCCAAAATGGGGCTGCTAACGTGTTACCTTGCTGGATATCTGCTGTTGGATTGTTATGCAGAATCATATTCATGCGAGCCAAACCGCGAGTTGCTACATCATTTTCCTGCCCGTAGATTGTTAATCCTCGCGATGATTCATCTGCAGCTTTCAACAAAAGAGATCCGCTTCCGCATGTCGGATCGTAGATAGTTTGGTTTTGAGTTGTAGCATCCTGAATGCCGATCACCTTTGCTAAAATTCGCGAAACTTCTGCAGGTGTATAGAACTGTCCTTTGCTCTTTCCAGATTCTGTCGCGAAGTGTCGCATCAGATATTCATAGGCATCACCTAGAATATCGTCGCCATCTGCTCGGTTATTTGCAAAGTCTAAAGTCTTGAAGATAGCAACAAGCTCCGAAAGCTTATCAACCATCTCTTTTCCTTTTCCTAGCTTGTCGGAGTCGGCAAAATCAGCAACATCGATCACGCCCTTGAGATCGTTTGCTTCTGCTAGTTTAGAAATGATTTGATTGATTCCATCCCCGATATCTTTCTTGCCATTAAGAGCAAGCATATCCTGGAAACTTCCGCCTTTAGGAACTTGGATAGGGGCAGATTTGTTTCCAGCGTATTTGTCAGATACATATTTAACGAACAACAACACTAAAACATAGTCTTTGTACTGTGAGGCATCCATTCCCCCGCGAAGCTTGTCGCAACTTTTCCAGAGGGAGCTGTAGAGTTCACTTTTCTTAATCGCCATGACTAAATCCTTCCGCTAAAAACTTTCACTTCTCTTCATCGCCCTTGGTTGCAGCTCCACCAGAACGCACCCACGTATCGATCTCAGACATCTTGAACCGCCATAGTCGCCCAACCTTGTGCGCTGGCATGTCTTTACGTTCTAGCCATTTGTAAACTGTGTCGGGTTTAACGTTCAGGTGTTGAGCAACCTGCTCAACTGAAACCCACTGTTCTGTGCTTGATTCTGCTTCCATATGCCTTTTGGACTTCATTTTAGGCTGTCCAGATAATCCTAATAGACTGGTAATAATCCATGATTACATTGGAAAAAGCAATATAAATATTAAGTGTTTATAGGTAGTTAGAGGGGGCAAAACTGATTAAATGGGCAGTTAAGGGGTGACTTGAGGCAAAGCTTCAAGAAGCCTCATTTCTCTGCCTTTTGTAGCTTCTTTTCGGTCTTAATCCATTCGTCCTCTATCAGGTCTAAAAGAGCCTTATCCGAGATTTTTCCTGCCCTACGAAGACCGATTAATGCCTTTAAAGATATGTTTTCGGTCGCCTTGGACAAGCTGTGATAACCCTGTGGGGTAATGCCAATCTGCCTAGAGAACTCGTACTTAGAGAGTTTTAGCTTGCCTCTAATTTTCTCAATAAATTTCACTCATTACTCCAATTTCTATAAGTCTAAATCCTAAAGCTCCACCTTATAATGCCGATATTACTATTACAGATATCTTTAATAAAGGTATCTTTATTAGTCTATCGGTAAAGCTGTTAAAAGACATTACTGAAAGCGAAGGCAACAAAACAGGAAAAGGTTAACTTGAGGGTAGTAAAATGCGTGGAATGAGGTCACTTACTGAAGCTGAGATTGAACAGGTCAAAAGGTGCTTTTTAGGTGCCTTTGCTGCAAGAGATCGAGCACTCTTCACTCTTGGAATTAAATCGGGCTTTAGGATCTCTGAAATCCTTAGCCTAAAGCTGGGCGATGTATTCGATAATGGCAAAATTCAAGATCGAATTTACGTTCGACGTAAGCATATGAAAGGACGTAATGAAGGCAGGTGTGTAGTTCTCCACCCCGAAGCAAAAGCCTCAATCCAATTATGGGCAGATAAGCTTATTGCTAACGGTGCAACAAGCGATACTTATATATTTAAAAGTAGAAATGGAACGAATAAACCGATCACACGAGTACAAGCATGGAAAATGCTGACGCGTATCTATGCTGCTGCTGGGCTAACTGGCTCACTTGGAACCCACTCGCTTCGTAAAACATTCGCTGATCGCGTTTACGATAAACTTGGGCATGACCTTCTGAAGACACAACGTGCCTTAGGTCATAGGGACATAAAAAGTACCGTCTCATACCTGGCGTTCAAGCAAGAGGACGTTGATGATGCAATTCTTTCCATCTGAAGATCACCATGAAGGATTTAATCACCAAGCCAATTGAAATTTTTGATGAGGACAATATCCGAGGTCGAGTTGTATACGTCGCAAAAGCAGATCAACATAGGCATTCAGTGATAGGTACTTTAGTTATTGCTTTGATTTCAACGGTACTTTTGGTGCTTGCAGTCGCCGTAATTGCAAGGCTAATAAAAAAGCTTCTGACTTAAGAAAGATGATCCGCCCAAACAGGCTCCAAATGGCATTTTTTCATTTCCGATTTTCCCAAAAATAGATTGTACCTAATCGGGATCGATCCCATATGACCCTATTAGGTACAATCTTTTGAAAAATGCATCACTAATCTGTTTGATCTTCTGTTTCAACTTTTGTTATTTGCGATTGTGCATTCTGGCTTGTCACTGTTGCCTGTACGTTGATCAGTAGATTACTCGTCGGTACAAATCCCTTTGCTTTTAGAATTTCTTGTTCTTCGATTATACTCTTTTGCAATCCCTCTCGAATGTATTCAAGGAACAGAGAGACTCGACCTCGACGAATCATTTTACCCATCTTCTTTGCATCGTTTGCGATATCAATTTCAACGGGCAATCTGACATCCTGAATATTTGGATCTCTTGGTTTTTTGGGTTTACTACTCTTAACTAATGGAGGGTGCTGATTTGGCGGTCCATCATCATCATCGATTGTGTAATCCTCCTCATATAGTGGAAGAACCGTATCCGCTTCGTTTTCAATTTCGTCGTCTTTAATGTCCATAAATGCTCCTATTTAAAATGTGTACTTATTTACACACACCTATTTAGGCATCCCGATTTTGGACATTTCTTGATTTGCCAGTTGAGCTGAGGAAGTTAATCAGCGCACATGCAATCTTGGCTAGATACTAAAATGTACCGAAAACATCACTTCTCTCAGAGGGATGAAATCGGTACATTTTCTTTGGTGAATTCAGCATCGAGGAAAAATATTACACACTCAGATGATATCTTTAACTACTTTGACAGTTATTCTTCCTAGGGGAGTCATACTACTGTTGTTGACCAAATTTTACCCCTGTCACAGCGTCACAGTGTCATCTTCTTTGCGTAACTAACATTCAAAGGAATCATACTCTTCATCATCGTCCATAAGCCGATCAAGTGTATTTACTTCATCATCCGTAAGTTCATTCCTGCCCTTCGGTAATTCAAAAGTATATCTTCTTTCCTTTCCAATTCTCTTAAACCGACCTGCTTTTTTAAGTGCCTGTCGGATCTGATTGGGACATAGTCCAGTATCTTCAATCATTCGCTCTATCAAATGCCTCTGTTTGATTTCAGAATTGGTCAGATACCCCCTGGATCTTGCCGTATCATTAGACGATCCATACATTGGGTTTGAAAGTGAGTCGTGAACATTCTCATCCCATACATCTACCAGCGTGTCGTAAGGATCGTCTGGTGTAAGTGCCCTGACTATCGAGTTCATTTTGTCCTGAACTGCCTGATCTGGGCGATGCTCTCCAGTTTGTGCCAATGCTTTGAATTGGGCGAGTATCTGAAGTCGTTCTGAACGGAAATTACTTCTGCAGAACATTCCAGGATAATCTTTTTCAACATCCTTGCTGAAGGTAATTTTCCCGTTACCGTTAGTTGCGATTTGCCTAAAGCCACCGTACTCAAGATCAATGACCCAGTAACGCCGATTACCAGTTACGTCTGTAAATATATCATCAACGTTAGAAGTCGCTGCGTAGCTGGCTCTCACGAAGCGTTCTTGTGGTCTAGGATCAAATGCAAGACGCACTGTGGTTTTGTTCGTTGTAATAATTCGTTTAACCTGTGCCGACTGCTTCGCACTTCGATCAAATTCTGTAATCTTAAATACAGCTGCCGTATGAAGTTCTCGCTCAGCTTCAGCGATGTTGTTAAGATTCAACTCGAAGTAATACGGACCAAATCCGCCAACAAGAGCATCTAGTAAAGAATCTTTTCCAACTCCCTGTGCACCTTTAAGGATTAAAACATATGGCTGTATCGTTGGATCTTCCATTCGACGGAAGATTGTTACCCCCCAGTTCCTTAGAAGTTGATACAACTCATCACGATTGAAATCTTTGGCTTTCACGCACGAGCAAATTTCCTTGAGTCGGTCGATTCCATCCCATTCGGGAATATCAATTAACAACTCAGGTTGCTTTTCTTCCAACCAATGCCTGCATAGATGTGTTTCAAAATAACTTAGTGTAAATCCACCCGCCTCGATTGCATATGATTGAATATATTTAAGCAGATTCGCGATTGGATACTTCTTCCCATCGTTAGTAAAAACGATAAGCTCATCTGAAAAGAACTCACGTTTAATCTCCTTTACCTGCGGAAGTGAATAAATAAAGTCTATATATTCCTTTGCCGAACGTTCCTCTTTTTTCTGCTTTTTCTCAAATCCACCGTCCTTTGCAAATTTACGTAGTGTCTTCATCGTAACCCTTTTTCCTGAGTAGGGATTACTAAAACTCTCCCACTTAGACCTCATTTCTTGGGCTTTGTATTTCTTTCCCAAAGAACTCCACGCATCAAACATTTTAAAGCCTGATTCATTTGGATACTCTGAGTGAATTGCCAAGCCAACCTTCATCCACGTGTCATAATCACTATCTGGATCAATATACGCGAGCATTTCTTCTATTTGCTCCACGGGAACTGCAGCGTTGCTCTTAGTTGAAGAAGTGATGTGATTAGGATCTAGTTCTAACTGCAACTCCTTTACGAGTGTATCTATCTGATACGGTGCGCGAGACTGGTCCGTTGAAACTAATCTCGTCATAATTGGATTACTCGTTTTTCTGTGAAAGAATCCAGGTAATCGCATCACTCGTGGTAAGTCACAAACCCGAGAGTCACCATTGAATTTCTTAATTAGTGCTTTCTGCAGTGTGCGAAATGATTCAAGTGGGCAGTCATCAACCAACCAATAGGCATGGAATCTGTCTTTGCTTGACTCCACCACAATATGCGGTGGTGTGCTGCTGTTCGTTACTGGTTCTATTGGTGAACCATCCAGATCAATGAATAACGCTCTTACTTTAACAACATTTGGTTCACTTCGCCCGAGTTGGTCGCCTTCATTGATCATTACGAAGACACCGCACCCATCTTTGTTTGATTCGAGAAGTTTTCCCCATGCTTCTTTCAAAGTGCCAGAGAAATGCTTCGCTTTGCTGTGATCACGCTCCTCAGTGTCATCAAAGACCTGAAAGGTGAATGTAACATCACTAACATCTTCAGCTCTTCCTAACGCTCTAAGAAAATGAACTGCATCATTGATGTCGGGCTGGAATGAAGGCTTTTCACTCTCTTCGAATCCAGCATTTTTTCTCAGCAATGCAATTTCTTCGTTCGAGAATAGTTTTTTATTTCTTGTTTCCATGGCTTTACTTCTCCTCATCTGAATCGGCGGTTGAGTAGTCGAGCACGTCTGTTTGGTTCTGCACCTCGGACCCAACCATACGGCAGTAATCCATCATCGTTTCCATGTCTTCGTGCCCAGTCATTTCCATAACGACGGCTGGAGCAACTCCCTTTCGCAGTAGTTGCGTTATGAAAAGTGATCTCAAGTCATGGAATCTAATTGGTGGGAGACGATGCCCAACAAGAAAGAACTGTAGACATCTTGCAGCATCCCCACGCGTCCACTCCTTGAGCTTTGGAAGAACATAGTCTTCTGGGTTTGAACTATTAGGGTTAGCCTCGCGCAGTTCATTGATGATTTGCATCAACGGACGGTTGATTGGGACAGTTCTGTAATGCTTATCTTTTACTTGTTTATATCCGTCTTCTTTGGTCCACGCTTGACGGACCAGAATTACGCCACGTTCGCCCTCAATTTGAAGGTGCTTGTATTGAAGTGCATACAGCTCACCACTGCGAAGACCAGAGTAAACGCCGAATGCCCAAATATGATACCATTTTGACTTTTCGTTCTTGGCATATTTGAGAAGAAGCGTGACCTCTTTCTGTGATAGAAGGTCAGGAACCTCTCTTACAACTTCAGGCAACTTGACGTGAATGCAAGGGTTGTCTCTGATGTAGCGTTTTTCAATTCCAAACTTAAAAATGTTCTGTGCGGTCTTTCGAATGTTGTGTTTTGTACTATTCGAGCGTTCGGCTGCTTTCTCAATTATAGCCTCTATGTCTTCTTTCCATATTTGACCAACTTCCTTCCTCTCAAGAGCAGGATTGAGGTGCAAATTGATAATGGACAGCTCATTTTTTCGAGTAGACCCAGCTTTCTTGTTTAATTTCTGTTGAACGTATTCTGATACAAGTTCGGTCCAACTAGGGGTCTGTGTTCCGTTAAGAATTGCTTGAAGCTCATTTTTTAATTTTTGCTCAAGCTGATTCGCTTCCCATTTATTCGGGGCGACTCTTCTAAGGTATTTCTTCTCCTTCGTGATAGGATGTCTGGCTGAAACCTGCACATCATATCCAACTTTTTTCCCATTCTTTACGATCTCTTTAATGCTCATACATCTCCTGCATCAAAGGATCGCCAGTTATCGAACTACAAATAGGTAACAGCTTAATGAAGCAGAGCTAAGACACTTTCTCGGCTATATCGGACGCTTCGCTTTCCTAGCGTTCGTTTCACGATTTTCTCGCGATTCCGATACGCCAGGATTCTAAATGCGTTGACCGATATCGAAAGCATCTCTGCTGCCTCTTCGGCGGTTATCCAGTCGCTGTGATCCACAACAGGCAATCCAACGGTTAAATTACAAATATTAAGTATTCCCGCTTTACATCCGTATTAACATAAAGTAGGATTTAAATGTGAAGGCACCTTTTATGTACATTCATCATTTAAATACATCTTTGCATATAAAATGAATATTTGCAAACATTATTTTATTGCCAACTCATGAGGTTCGTATGATTCGACTTAATCTATTGAAATTAATACAGATATTAGAGAAAGATTCTGGACGCAAAATATCGTTGAAAGAGGTCGCAGACGAAAGTAAGTGCGATAGGAATGCGTTGTCTCGTTTGGTCAACCACCCTGACGTAGTTCCAACAGCAGGAATAATCGACAAGCTAGTTCAGTATTTCTTCTTGGCAAGAAAGGCAGTTCTTGAGGAAACAGCTCCAAAAAAGGGGCGTATCAATGAGAAGTGGCTAATGGACTCAATCCTACGTAGCTTTATTTCGGTGTATCCTGATACCAAAGAATATTGGGATGTTCTTCCAGATGAAATTCAGCTTAATCCCAACGAAACCAGCATTGAAACCCTTTGGTCAATCTACGAAAGATTAAAGCAACCACCAGTTGAATCAGAAAGTCGGAATCCCGAATTCAAAAATAAAGCTGATAGCATTATCACGAAGCTTGAGGCTGCTAGGGATAATGTACGTGGGGGCACGGTTCAGTTGGATCTATCAATTGAGGAGTGCAATCTAATTCATAGATTTCTTCCCGATGTATTATTGAAAGCTTTTGCTGAATCGCGAAGCGTACAGAAAGAAGAAGCAGAGACACCTGAAGATAAAAGAACTAGAGGTAGACCAAAGAAGGGGTAGCCTTAGTTGTCTCAGCTTAATAGTGACAGAGTGACACGGTGACAGTCCGTAAACTCGATCCCTCAACTAATGCCATGCATCCATTGCATCCACCAAAGCTAGGTGCCCTTTTCAGATTTGCATCCTACCTGCATCCAATCCTTGAAATTTCCTGAATTTTTGGCAGTGTTCAAGAAAAGATAAAAAGCCTCGACGGAAGCCAAAAAGCTGAACGATTAAAATTGATTATTAGAGTTTCTAACAGCTTAGGAAGAAGTGACGAATGTGATGCATCTCGTCGCATCCATGCGTACGAAAAATGGGGTGAGTGATGGGGCTCGAACCCACGACATTCGGGACCACAACCCGACGCTCTACCAACTGAGCTACACCCACCAGATATGAAATTAACCTACAATACATCCTGCTCAGTTGGTAGGTCCTGCGCCAGCAGGACAAATCAAACAGAGTCAACTGAGCTACACCCACCAGATATTATCAACCAACTCCCCTCGATAAACTCGGGGCATTCTTTTGGCTACCAACTGCTCGTCCGCCGTAGCCTTAGCGAAGGCGGAAGCTACACCCACCAAAAGCAAACAATAACCAAAACGCTTCAGACCGTAAAATGCTCTAATGACTAAAGAATGTCAACGAACTCAGAAATTGAGTAAAAATCCCCTGGATGAGAAAATATCCTGCCCGCCATTTCAAGCCTAGAAAGTTCCGCCCTAAGCTCAACCGCAGACCCAGAAATTAATGGCAGTAACTGATCAAAAGGCAAAGCTTCCTGCTTTTCAAGCTCAGCAATAATTTGCTGCGAAAGTACGCCCATCTCAGCCGGAAAGTTTCGATCAAGCTGCCCCCCACTATTTACGCACTGCGTAGCTACTAGCGGCAAGGCCGCAGATTCAGTTTCGAAATTAAGACAACGCGACCGCAGGTGCGGCAAATCCTCAAAAACATCTGCCACAGATTGAATCAAGGTTGCGCCGTTGCGAATTAGTTTATTACTCCCCTGCGCGTAAGGATTAGTGATCTCTCCAGGAAGCGCAAACACCTGCCGGCCAGCATCAGCAGCAAGACGCGCAGTAATCAGCGAACCACTTTTCTCCCCAGCCTCAATCACAATCAAGGCATCAACAAGCCCAGCAATAATTCGATTACGCTCGGGGAAAGTGAACTTGGTTGGGTTTTGATCGGGATGATACTCAGACAAGATTATTCCACCCTGCTCAACCAAACGCTCTGCTAGCACACGATTTTGCTTAGGATATAAACAATCAAAACCAGACCCTAAAACAGCAATCCCCGGAAATACCTGCAAACGCTCAAGCGCCGCATCGTAAGCCCCTTGATGCGCAGCACTATCAATTCCAACTGCCAGTCCACTTACAATATATGAGCCAGCAAGCGATAGTTCTTTGGAGATCTTACGCGCGGCTTTGACTCCATATTGACTTGCTCTTCGCGCACCAACAATGCCAAACGCAGGCAATTGATTTAAATCTGCAAGTAACTTGGGCGCTTTCGCCCAAACATAAAGTCCAAGCGGTTGAAAACTTGTAGCAGCCAACCGCGCCGGGAAAAGTTGGCTTGTAAAATTAATAAAAGTATAGCCGCGAGCTGCGATGTCAGAAAGCTGGGCTAAGGCACTTTCAAATTCCTGCGCACTGAGGCTCTGAATCAATTTTAAGGCCTGCAACGGAGAAATCTCAGGTCGCTCGTTTTGCTTAAGAAGCAACTTAACTTGCCCAGGAATCGCAGTAATCGCTAGACTAATAGCCTCTGATAAACCCTGATTGGTACTAAGATAGTCCAAATCAAACATCTGCGAGGTCTGACGATTTAAAGTCGTAGATAAATAATCCATATAATTGCTCAAAATCCGTGTCGATAAATAATTAAGGGGTATTGATACTTCCTGTTATGAAGTATTTAGTGATTCATCATTATATTCGGCCGTTTTGAGCCAAATGTTTCGTTCTTGAGCATAAGGCATTTAAAAGGTTAGACTATTTGTAAGAGTTTTTAAGATTTAAGCGTGAGCGCAAAACATACCTTCATCATTCATGATTTAACTGACTGGTCGCCAAGTCGACGAGCATTTATTATTGATTTCTTGTCTGAAGAACTCGCATTGTCTCCAGATGCCGTGGCAATGAGGATGAAGAACCTTCCCTTAATTCTTAAGGATTGGGTTGAAGATGAAAATAAAGAACCATTAAGAGCGAAATGTAAAGAGTTTGGAATTGTTGCTTATTACGAAGGTGAGACTCTACCCGAAAAACCCGCGCCCGTAAAAACAACCAGCGAACCGCAAACAGCAACAGTCGTCCCAGAAAAACCAGCAACAAACTTGCAAGATCTCGGTCTAAGCTTAGATCAAGGCCCGCACATTGCAGAACCTGCCCCCGCGCAAACTCCTTCGCAACCAGAAGTTCAGCCAGTCGCTGCAAAAGTCACAATCCCCGATTTAGGGCTGACACTCGATGAACCAGAAAAGGACAAGCCGCCGGTTCAGGCTCCTGTCCAGGCACCTATTCAGACACAAGCCGTGCTGAGCGCGCCCCCCACACCCGCAATAAGCCCAGCACCTGCAGCTGAACCTCCGACAGCAGCAAGCGCTCCAATACCAAGCCTTGGCTTAAGTCTTGACGAAGTACTAGCTGAGACTCCTAAAGCGCCTGCTCCTCAGCCTACAGTCCCTGCTCCAGCAGAAGTAAAGCCTACAACCGCAACGCTTTCTGACTTATCACTCGATGGTCACGAAGAGCCTGCTCCCGCCAAAGCCAGTCCAACAGAACCTGCCCCCGCACCTACTCCAACAGCAGCAAGTTCCGCAGCGAGCCTTGATCTATCTTTTGGCGAAGAAGAAAAACCAGCAGAGACAAAAGTTGATTCAAGTACTATTGAAAATGAAAAAGCAATTGAGCAAGAGATTCAAAAAATGCATTCGGCGCTTGACTCTGCGACTGAAGCTCCTACTCCAAGTAGCGCTCCAGGCCCTACAAGCACGCCTCAAGAAACAAAACTTCAAGCTCAAGAAATCCCCAATTTAAATGTGTCTGACTCGCCACAAATTAGCCCAACACTGGATCAAAAACCTGAGCGGACGGAAGAGGAGCTATACGACTACTCTACACTTGAACTCCCCGGCAAGCCTCCCACTCCGGTGGTTGTTTCGGTCTTTCAATGGATTGCCTTGGTGGCAGCATTTTTCGGCCTTTATCTGGTAACTTTTGCGAATGAAACAAAAGTAGAACAAGAGCAAAAAGGCATGAAAGCCCGCATGTCTGATGATTTAATTTCCAAACTATTACATGAGCAGGAAGTGATGATGAAGCAACTTGCTGAGTCAGATGCGACAGCAAACCGTGGCACTGGGAAGCTGCTTCTAGGCACAACCAAAGACAAGCAAACGACAGTCAACACAGAAGTGCGTCTCGGCAGATCGCAAGTCTGGATGGCTTTTGATGTGAGCATTCTCTCTGCTCCAAAAAAACTAACTCCCGACCAGATCGTTGCCGGTGCGCAGGAACCACTTTGGGTGAAAAAATTTGAACTTGAAGGGGTGCAGGCTGATTTAGAAACAAGCTCAGAAGGCGGAATTCCCACAACAAAGTTTAACTTTAAAGCCCGAGCTCGAACATACTTACAACAGGGGTCTAATTCCGCCCGGGTTATTTCTCCAATTATGATTCAAGGCACAGTCGCTCCGGATCGTTCGCAAGTTGTGGGGAGTTGGATGATTTGGCGTGGGCTAATTGACGATCCAAAATTTGGAGATGTGGATTTCGCGGAAAAAACTCCAGATGGCGATTTTCGCTACACACTGCAAGGGCATTTCGAAGCGACTGCGCCAAATACTGGATTTAATCCTGAAAGTGACGAGCATAGCTTGTCCCAACCTCAAGAAACAGACCTTGCGACCACAAACGAGAAACAGGAAAAGCAAAAAGCAGCAGAACCTGCCGAAAAAGCTAAGACTGTAACAAAGAATTTGGCGGCAGAAGCAGAAAGTGAATGATGCATCCAGTAAAAAATAAAATAACACCAAAACGCTTAAAAGATGCCCTGGGCACATTTTCCACCAAGCATAGCGTCACAGAAGTGCATGTTCATTTGGGGGGCAGTGTTCCCTTATATCGCCTCTGGGAGATGGGCATCGCGCGCGGAATTCGTATGGGAGCTGGATCGTATGAAGAATTTATCCAAACTCTAACTCGTCGGCCAGATAACACGGGTGACCTAGACCGCTATCTTGAGATTTTTGAAATTGTTGAATTAATTCAAGCGGGACCTGAAGCTGTGGCTGAGTCAATTCGCATTGCAATTAATGGTGCATACCGCACAGGTGGCATGAAGACTCTTGGGCCAGGTGGCGAAGGAGCAGACCCCGAACCGGCATTTGCGATCAAGCAGCTTGAAATTCGCTTTAACCCGATGAAGCGTTCTGCAGTTTATGTTGCTCGTGATCGCGAGGCTGGGATTTTCGATGTCGACCGCATTATTAAAGCTGCCTGCGAATCAGCCGAAGAGAGTGAGTTAGCCTATCGCGGCAATATGAGAGTTGGACTAATTTTTTGCTTCGGTAGAGACCTTGCCTTCGAGGTCAACCGCAGACTGGCCGATAAAGTCAAAGCTTGGAAGAAATCACAACGAAAAATTATCGGAATCGATCTCGCTGGCCCGGAATCGGTAAATTCTCTGTCAGATCCAAAAGAACTCGATCGTTTTGCCGAACTTTATGCTGACTGCGGTGCCGATCTTGGACGCACAATTCACCTCGGTGAAACCCCACACACGACGATTGAAACTTTTATTAATGTGATTAAAGCACTCAAGCCCCAGCGCGTATCTCACCCGATTTCAGCGATTAAGGCCTTCTGGGATAAGCAAGACGCGCGTGGACTAGAGCTTTTAGCTCAAGAAAAAATTATCTGTGAACTTTGCATCTATTCAAATGTCTTAACAAAAGCCATTGGTTCAGCTGCTGAATATGGGAAACTTTTAAACACTCTAGATCGATTCAACATTCCCTACTGCTTTTCTACGGATTCACCGGCACTTCAGATGTCAACTCTAGCTAGCGAAATTGAATATTTACTTGCCGACAATGCAATTACGCCGGAACAAATTTATAATGCATTGCTGACTGCTGAGAAGTGCACGTTTATTAAGTAATCTACTTGATCCTTAGCTTAAACTTAACCCTTTTACTTTAGCCCTAACCGACCGCTAACAAACTATAAGGTAGAATTTTTCAAAGGCAAAAATGAGTAAGTTCAAGCTTAAGCTCAACGTTTTTTCAACAGCTTTTATAAGTTAACTATTATTGATAAGTAAGTATGATGGAAGGACTACCACGACGAAAAACAAAAATTGTAGCAACACTTGGACCTGCTTCAAGCACCCGGGAAGTGATTCGTGATTTAATTTTAGCTGGCATTGATGTTGCCCGCCTTAACTTTTCACACGGGTCGCACGAAGATCATGCAAAAGTACTTAAATTTGTCCGCGAAGAATCAGAAAAACTCGGACGCCATGTAGCTGTCATGCAGGACCTTTGCGGTCCGAAGGTGAGAATTAGCGATGTAGAAAATGGTAGCATCGAATTAGTCGAAGGTAGCATTGTGCTACTGACCCATGGCGATCATGAAATCGGCACAAACCAGAAAATTTTCGTCGAAGCATTTGACCCCATACAAGTAATTAAACCAGAAGAGCGGGTCTTACTCAGCGATGGGAAAGTTGAATTATTTTCTGGCAAAGTCACAGGCAACTCGGTCAGTTGTAAAGTTATCGCCGGCGGGACAGTGCGTTCGCGAAGTGGAATTTCTGTTCCTGATTCTAAGCTTGATATCCCCTGCCTGACCCCAAAGGATCTTGGCGATCTGGCTTGGGGCGTAAAAAACGCTGTCGACTATGTCGCGCTTTCATTCGTGGCAACAGCTCGAGATGTCTTTACTTTAAGGGATCAGATCAGGGAGTTAAATGGTGAATGCTTAGTGATTTCTAAACTCGAACGAGCTTCAGCAATCGATGAAATTTCTGACATTATCAAAGCCTCGGATGCAGTCATGGTTGCGCGGGGAGACCTTGGGCTAGAGATTCCGCTTGAACGGGTGCCACATGCTCAACAACAAATTATTCAAGAAGCGAACTATCTTGGTGCTCCGGTAATTACTGCAACGCAACTTTTAATGTCGATGGTTAATGAAGTGCGTCCAACGCGAGCTGAGGTCAGCGACGTTTATACTGCCGTGCGTGATGGCACGGATGCCGTGATGTTATCTGAGGAAACTGCAATTGGTAAGCATCCGGTTCAAGTTGTGAAAGTCTTATCGAGGATTCTACTTGAAGCTGAGCAGGATTTTCAGTTTGAAGAATATCGTCCACGCTTACGGGGGGCGGATCGCGAGACTGTGGCTGACGCGATCTGCTATGCGGCCTGTGCAGCGGCGAATAAGGTGACGGCGACGGCAATTTTAGCCTGCACACATTCGGGTTATACTGCTCGGCTTGTAGCCAAGTATCGCCCGCGACAATTTCTTGTTGGCGCGACTTACGAAAAGAAAACGCTCGCGCGCATTGCACTACTTTGGGGTGTCTATCCTTTATTCTTCCAAGTCAGGGATGATTTTCTTACTGAAGATGAAGTTGTCTCCGTGATGTCTGCAGCTCGTGAGGTCTATAATATCAAGCCCGGTTCACGTGTGGTGATTACGGCGGGGCTTCGTGCGAAGCGTCCGGGCACGACGACGGTGATGGAGATTCGCGAAATTCCCCGCACGATCTAATACATAAAAACTCTCATCTTGAGGCTGTTTGACTTCTCTCAGAGCAGGCTCCGTCGAAAGATCTCCATGATTTTTAAATACTGTAAGTGGGGCGCTTTATAGAAAAAGCCCTTTTAACAGATCTTCTTGCTCTTTGTGCGTACGAATCGACTTCACTTTAGAAAAAAAGAGTGACCAGAATAGTGGTTGCGGTAGGCGTTCGCGGCGCGCAGCATTGCTAAACGCCTGATGTTTTAAGCGTTCTAGTTCACGAGCTACATATGAGGGTCGACGTGAATCATCCATACCAATCTCAATCTTAAGATTAGCATAGCATGTGTGAACACAGTTCGTGAAAGACTTTATTTACTCTTTAGAAAAAAGAATTTCTTGACAAAGAAAATTTATCTCTTCCCCGTAGAGCCAAAACCGCCGCTAGCGCGTTCAGTTGAACCAAGATCATCAAGAGTTGGAGCAGCTTCCAAAGCATTTCCAGTTAAATGTTGTAACACCACAAGTTGGGCAATTTTCTCACCAGCTTCAAACGTCAGAGGTGCTTTTGTAGTATTGTGCATTAGAATTTTAACTTCTCCGCGGTAGGAGCTATCGATCACTCCTGCGGCAGTTAGGCCGCCCTTAACAGCTACGCTGCTGCGGTCGCGCACGATCCCAACAAAGCCTTGCGGGATCGCCAGATGCAGTCCAGTTTCAATCAGGGTTTTTTCGCCAGGAGCAATGCTGACAACTTTTAAACAGCGGATATCGAATCCGGCGTCACCTTGACGTGGCGAACTAAAATTAATTCCTATCTTCTTAGCTTCTTCAGTCAGGAAAAATGTAAAGGTTGGTTCCATCATGGGTACTTGATAGCATCGTTTGGAACAACTGTCGATTAGAGGCTTTAGCTCCATGGTTAGCTCTATTGCGCGGGGTTAATGCTTATAGCCGAGAAAAAATCTACAGTCATTGCGAGATTGCGCCAGCAGTTGTGGCAATCTGTTGACTAAAAAACACGTTTTTCTAGAGAGATTACACTTCCAACTACATTATCGTCCAGATTTATCGATTTGTTGCGTGCGATTGGAAATATTTATGGCTTCGCCACTGCATTGAGAATATGCCCGTTTGCTTAGGAAAGTTACCCTGTACCAAAAGTTCAAACCCCATACTAGTTATCAACTGCCATTAATTTCAATAAGTTACAAAAGAGGATAGCACCAGTTAGTTAGGGGACAATGCCATGACTGAGAGCTTTTTTAATACTTTAAAAGTGGAGCGGATTCATCAGATGGATTATCCTTCTCGTGAAGCCGCCACGGCAGATATCGGTGGCTACATCGAGAACTTTTATAACTCCAGGCGACGACATTCG
>JAEUWB010000023.1 GCA_016786595.1 bacterium
CAACGCATTCATTCGGACAAGGCTTGACGGTAACCGCCTTACAGCTGGCCCGTGCATATGCTGCTTTAATGAATGGTGGAATGCTCGTCGCTCCGAAATTATTGGTCAAAAAATCAACCCCAGCACTGCGAGTCTTTTCTCCAGAAGCATCAGACGTGGTGCGCGATATTTTATATGGGGTCACTGAATCTGAGCACGGAACTGCTCCTGCGGCGCGAATTCAAGGTGTGCGTGTCAGTGGAAAAACTGGGACTGCGCAAAAAGCTGCCGAAGGGCGGCGTGGTTATGATCCCGAGGCAGTGCTGGCGTCTTTTGTGGGCTTTGTTGATACGCGGGAAATTGGCGCGAAGCGTCGACTTGTGATGGTCGTGGTTGTTGATGAACCAAATGTGCGCCCACGTTGGGGAGGCACTCTTGCCGGCCCAATTTTTAAGCGTTCAATCGAACGAATTTTGAGCAATTTAGTTACGAATGAGCCTAATTTACGGACTCATTCGCCGCGAAAAACGATTTAAATTTAATCGTATTGACCCGAGTAGCAGCCTTAACAAGTGCGTAAATTAAGCTTACTTCGCAAAGTTCAATTTTTGTAGCATTCTAAGCGTATGTCGTTCAGCCTCGAGGAAATTTTACCAAATTCTGTAGCTAGTCAGTTGCCGCTGCAAATCAGAACTAGTCAAGTGACTGGTATCTGCTCTGATTCACGGCAAGTCAATCCAGGCGAATTATTTTTCTCGGTCGCCCAAAATCCAGACCTGGATCGCAGCTTTATTTCTATGGCTTTCGCGCGTGGTGCTAAGTTTTGCGTTGTCGAGGGTAACGCTGCGTTTGCTCAGCAAGAGCTGAATTTAATACAGGTCAAAAATGTTCGCGCAATTTTGGGGCAAACTGCCCATCGATTTAATGCCGAACCATCGCAAGGGATGTTTGCTGTCGGGGTCACAGGAACGAATGGGAAAACTTCTGTAGCCTGGATTCTCGCGCACGCCTTGAAAGTGCTCAATTCGGGCCCCGCGCTTTATCTAGGCACACTGGGCTACGCTAATTTTACAGCACAAAGTTCGGCCTTTAAACTTCAAGAAATCGCCAATACTACGCCCGATGCGATTAGCACTCAGCGCATCCTGAGAGAGAATTTTGAGCGCGGCGCAAAGAGTCTGGTGATGGAAGTATCTTCGCATGGTCTCGATCAATACCGTGCGCATGCAATTCAATGGGATGGTTGTGTTTTTACAAATCTGACTCGTGATCACTTAGATTACCATCAAACCATGGAAGCTTATGGCGCGGCTAAAGCTAAGCTCTTTCTCGAGGAGCTACTTGAGAGTAGTAAAGCCAAGAAATTTGCGGCGCTTAATATAGCCGATAGTTTTGGACAAACTCTGGCTTCGCGAATTTCTAAGAACATCAAGCTTGTAAGTTATGCGCTTGATGGGCAGGCCGATGTGACGCTTGAAACTGCTGAAGAGCGTACTGATGGAACTGAGATTCACGCCAAGTTTGCTGATTCAAGCTTTACGATTAAGTCCATGCTGCTTGGGCACTATAATGTAGAGAACATGCTAGCCGCTGTAGCGCTCTTGCTTGCTGCGGGGTATGAAATCACGCAAATTGTTCGCGCGCTTGCCCTTGTTCCTTGCGTTCCAGGACGTTTGGAATTAATTTCCAGTCAAGCTGAACCGAAAATATTTGTTGATTATGCACATACGCCAGATGCTCTTGAACGCGCTCAGGATGCTTTGCGCAGATTAAAGCCTAAACGCTTGGTGACAGTTTTTGGTTGTGGCGGGAACCGCGACAGAGGCAAAAGGCCGTTAATGACTCAAGCTGTGCTACGTTATGCCGATTACTTTTTTATCACCTCCGACAATCCTCGCGATGAGGACCCAGAGCAGATTATCGCTGATTGCTTAGCTGGGTTGGGGGAGGATGCTAGCGGGCGATTTGAAACAGAAGTATGCCGCGAATTGGCAATAAAGAAAGCGGTTGAATTTTGCACTCCAGGGGATGTGCTCTTGATTGCCGGAAAGGGGCATGAAACTTACCAAGAAATAAGGGGTAAAAAACATCATTTTTCTGATCAAGAGATCTGTCGTAAGCTGTTGCAATTATAAACAATATAAATGCAACATGTCGTTTACTGCCACCCTTCAACAAATTCTACAAATCACAACTGGAAGCTGCCTTGTCGCAAGTGATCTAAGTGAGCAAGTTACGGGAGTTTCAACTGACTCACGTTCTATTGTCACCGGAAATTTATTTATCGCAATTCGCGGCGATACTACTGATGGTCATTTATTTTTAGAAAGTGTTTTTGCCGCGCAAGCAGCGGCAGTGATCGTCTCAAATTTGTGGCCAGGCGATGAAATTACCGCTCTTTTAGAAAAGACAAAATATCGAGGCGCAATTATTGCTGTAGCTGATACAACTGTTGCCTTGGGAGACTTAGCCAAATATTGGCGCTCGCAAATTGATTGCCCAGTTTTTGCGATTACAGGTTCTAACGGTAAGACCACAACAAAAGAAATTCTACGTCAGCTGTTAAGCCAAGTTGTAGGCGCAGGCACATATTCGAAAAAGTCTCTAAATAATCATTGGGGCCTGCCGTTGACGCTCCTCGGAGCGAGCCGCAAGGATAAATTTATTGTGCTTGAGGCTGGGATGAATCATCCCGGGGAGCTGACATATTTAAGTAAGATTGCAGAACCCACCCATCTATTGATGCTCAATGTTGCCCCTGCACATATTGGACATTTCGCTTCGCTAGCGGAGATTGCCCAAGCCAAAGCAGAGTTATTGGCGGGTCTAAGGCAGCCGGGAGTTGTGATTTATCCAAGTGATGACGCGAATTTAATAACAGCGATCAAGGCTCAAGCTGCTAGTCTAAAACTAACTCCTCGTTACGTGACATATTCATCTGAAAGATCTGAGCGGGCTGAAATTGATCAAGTAGACCTAAAGCCAGAGCGTGGTTTTCATGCCAAGAATATAAAATCTAAAAGTTTTTCTGGTTTTGAGTTTGAGATTCTTAGCGATCATGGCGCGGGACTTCCCGCCAGCATTCCGCACTTAGGAAGACACAATGTGAAAAATGCCCTTGCTGCGTTTAGCGCAGCAGTGACGGCTTTTCCTGACTTTAAAGCCGAAGTCTTTGCGCAAGCCTTAAGTCACTCACCTCAGCCTGAATTGCGGCTTGCTGTAAGAGAGTTGCCAGAGGGAATAACGCTGATTGAGGATTGCTATAACGCTAACCCCGGGTCAATGCGCGCTGCCTTAAGCACACTTGAAGATCTTGCGCATGGAAAAAGTGTAGCAGTGGTGCTTGGCGATATGCGTGAGCTTGGAGATGAGTCCAGTAGATTTCATGAAGAAATTGGAAAACTCGCCGGCAGCAGTCAAGTGATTAAGCGGATTGTGGGGATTGGAGTGGAGTCAAAAAATTTAATTCTCGCGGCTCAACTTGTGGGCCATACTGATGCAGTCTGGGCAGATGGCGTGAGGCAAGCAGCAGAATTTGTCTTGAGTAGTCCGCGGCCACAAATTATTCTCATTAAAGGCTCAAGAGGCATGGCACTTGAGCATGTTTGTAAGGAAATTGAAAAGATAATTTATGCTCTACCATCTGCTTAGTTTGCTACGTGAACATTATTCAGTTCTTAACTTGTTTCGTTATCAGACTTTCCGTGCAATCGTCGCATTCCTCTTGGCTTTTTTGATCGTTCTGATTGTGCAGCCGTGGTTTATTCGCTGGGTTAAATTTCGACAATTTGGCCAGCCGATTCGTGACGATGGCCCCGAATCACATAAGGTTAAGCAGGGAACACCAACGATGGGTGGACTAGTAGTTGTTTTATCGATCCTGCTAGTGGCCTTACTATTTTGTGACTTGTCGTCAATTTTAGTGTGGCTAATGATCATCGTCACTGCAGGCTATGGCGTGCTCGGGTTTGTCGATGATTATAAGAAAGTTAGTCAAAACAATTCTTACAAGGGCTTGTCTGCCCGTGGAAAATTATACTGGCAGTTTGGGATTGCCTTTTTTGCATTGCTGATCTTGTTTGTAGCAAACCCACAGTTTTCAACAGTTGTGACAGTACCCTTTACCAAGGATTGGGGAGTTGATTTGGGTTGGTTTTATTTACTCTTTGCTGCCCTAGTGATTGTAGGCACTTCCAATGCAGTAAACTTAACAGATGGTCTCGATGGCCTAATGATTGGACCAGTGATGAGTACTGCCTTTGCGTATGGAATATTTGCATATGCTGCTGGGCGCGAAGATTATGCCGCTTATCTTGGAATTTCGCACGTTGCGGGCTCGGGAGAACTGGCTGTGATTGCTGCGGCAATTATTGCCGCAGGGCTTGCCTTTCTTTGGTATAATAGTTTCCCGGCGAGTGTTTTCATGGGGGACGTTGGAGCGCTAGCGCTTGGGGGAGCACTTGGAACCCTGGCTGTAATCACCAAGCATGAACTGGTGTTGATTCTTGCGGGCGGGATTTTTGTGATCGAGGCGCTGTCGGTAATGATCCAAGTATTTTGGTTTAAAATGACGGGTAAAAGAGTGTTTCGCATGGCGCCGATTCATCATCATTTTGAACTTGGTGGTTTGGTGGAGCCGAAGATTATCGTTCGTTGCTGGATTGTTTCCATTATCCTAGCAATTATTTCGATCGCTTCACTAAAAATTAGATAAGTTTATGGACAACAATACACGTGTCAGGGATATTTTAAGCCGTTCTGCAGGAAAAAGTGTGGCAGTTCTTGGGGCAGGCGTGACGGGACGTGCGGTCATGCGTTTACTCGCACAAGCGGGTTATCAAGTTTATGTGATTGATGAAAAATTGGTGCATAGCGGCAAACGCGAGCAGATTGAGCAGTTTGGTTGTAACTTAAAAGAGCAGTTTAAGGGTGGCACTTCGGACTTAGCCTGGTTACGTGGAGTCGACCCGAGTTTTGCTGTGGTTAGTCCAGGCATTTCTTTAGAAGGACAGTTGGTGACGCTAATTCGTTCAGCACGCATACCAATTTTAACTGAAATTGATATTGCCGTTGCGTTTTTAGGTAGCCCGCTTGTTGCCGTGACAGGCACAAATGGGAAAACGACTTGTGCAAATCTAATCTTTCAAATGTTAAAAAAATCCGAATTACCAGTCCACTTGGTGGGTAATGTCGGCAATCCTTTCGTTGACTTAATTCAAGCGGATGAACTTAAGGGTAAAGGCACGCGCAATCTTGATCCGTTAATGGTGGCAGAAGTATCGAGTTATCAGCTTGAGGGGGCCTTTGACTTTTCGCCGCAAATTTCAGTTTGTTTGAATGTGCAGGATGATCATCTGGAACGTCACGGCACAATTAATGAGTATGCCAAAATTAAAGCTCGAATTTTTGCAAATCAAAAGTCAGATTCGCAAAGTTGGTCCTTAATCTGGAAAGACGATCCTTTTTATAAAATTTACCGACAATATCTGAATGCTCAGGAAATGTTTTTTGGAATTGGCTCTGTTAGCCAGGGCCCCGCGTCACTTGTCAGTGACGATTATCAAAGTTTAACGATTAAAACGAATACGCTTGAGCAAAGCTTTTCACTTAGAGATTTTAAATTAATTGGTAAACACAATTATTTAAATATTGCCGCAAGTAGTGCAGCAGCTTTACTTGCGGGTGCTCGCCCAGAGGCGATTCAAGCTGTAATCAATGAATTTGAAACGCTTCCACATCGCATTGAACCGATTCTCGAAAATGCAGGAATCCTTTATATCAATGATTCCAAGGGAACAAATACTGCCTCAGTCATTGCCGCGCTGGAGGGATTGGGCGCGAAATACCCTCGACGCCCCGTAGTCTTACTGCTTGGCGGAAAAAATAAGCAACAAAGCTGGAAGGAATTGACTGATTTTTTTGGCGGACGTGTACGTCAAGCAATTTTGTTTGGTGGCGATCGTGAGTTGATCGCTAAAATTATTGAAAATTGCACGCCAGATTTTTTTAAACGAGCAGTGCGCGTTGAAGTTGATTTGGAACAGGCCTTGCACGCAGCGCAAAGCATTGCCGAACCTGGTGACATAGTTTTACTTAGCCCTGGATGCGCGAGTTTTGATGCTTACTCAGGCTTTGAAGAGCGTGGGGAACATTTTCGCCGATTGCTGATCGATTGGGCAAAGCAATGAAAGTAAAAGTTCAAGGCATTGATCTCGGAATTCTTTTCCCGGTGATTCTTTTGCTTGCTGTTAGTGTTTTAATGGTTTTTTCTACAACGGCTATGCTGACTTCTAGTTCGGCTCCGGCAGCGCTAGTTAAGAGTGCGAATGTGTATATTCGGTCGCATCTATTTCACATGATTCTTGGTTTAGTTGCTGCCTATCTAGTAATGCTCTTGCCCTTAGATAAAATTGAAAAATATGCACCTTATCTCTTTGCCGGGTTACTCTTGATGTTAGTAATTGTCTTGGTCCCTGGAGTAGGCGTGGTGGCAGGTGGAGCTCGCCGCTGGATCGATTTAAAGGTTCTACGTTTTCAGCCGGGAGAGTTTATGAAATTAGCTATTGTGGTCTTTATTTCTGCTTACATGGCTAAACATCAAGATCGCGTGAATGAGTTGGTACGTGGAATTTTTATTCCGCTTGGATTGACTGCAATTACCGTTTTATTATTGTTATTAGAGCCAGACTTTGGCAGCACATCTGTTATTTTGCTCTTGGTCATCGCCATTTTACTGCTAGGAGGGGTAAGCTTGCTCTACCTCCTAGGCTTAGGGGCAGTGGTAAGTTGTCTACTAGCAACCTTAATTGCTCTTTCACCGTATCGCTTGAAGCGTTTCACTGCTTTCCTCGATCCCTTTCAGGATCCCAGCAAATCAGGATATCAGTTGATCCAGTCACTGATTGCTGTGGGCTCGGGCGGTATCACGGGAGTTGGTCTGGGTGCAAGTGAGCAAAAATTATTTTATCTTCCTGCAGCACACACTGATTTCATCTATGCGGTGATTGCTGAGGAATTAGGGTTTATCGGTGCGCTTGGCGTGCTGCTACTTTATCTGCTGATTTTAATACGCGGTATGCGGGTTTGTCGTCACACGAAGTCATGGCCCTTTGCTTCAATTCTTGCAGGGGGGCTGACGTTACTAATTTGTCTTCCAGCATTTTTAAATATTGCAGTAGTGACAGGACTGCTGCCCACTAAGGGGATGGTGCTGCCGTTAATTAGTTATGGTGGTAGCGCAATGATTATGAATTTATTAGCTGTGGGACTTTTATTAAAGCTTTCGCTATTAATCCATAGTGCGGACAATCACGAGTAATTTATTTAAGTGTCTGGCTTAAACATGAATGAAAATTATCACCTTGTAATTGCAGCCGGTGGGACAGGTGGACACATTTACCCTGGTGTCGCTGTCGCTGAGGAATTTATTGCTCGCTATCCAGCGGGACGGGTGACTTTTATTATTACGGGTAAAAAGTTAGAACAAGAAATTCTCGAACGCGAAAATCTGAAGATGGTGAACTTACAAGCTCGAGCATTTTTAGGTAAGGGACTTGTCGCCAAAATTTTAACAATCCTCAAGGCCCCGTTCTTTTTACTCAGGGCTATCGGATTATTGCGCGAATTGAAGCCAACTTTTATTCTTGGCTGCGGAGGGTACCCCGCTTTTTTCCCTGTATTAGCAGCATGGTGCTTGGGTATTCCACGTGCAATTCAAGAACAAAATGCTGCTCCTGGTGTAGCCAATCGGATTCTTTCACGTTTTGTTCAAATTATTTTTCAAGTCCCGGGTAAACACCCTTTGCTTTACCGAGCAGAGCATCATTTCACAATTGCAAACCCAGTTCGTCGTAAATTTTATCTAGTTGGCGAGCAAAAAAGAGAGCGCGCTAGGCAGGGTCAGCAAAGACTGCGGGTCTTAATCTGTGGAGGTAGTCAAGGTGCGCGCAGCATTAATTCGGCGATTCTTGATAACCTAGATTTTTTTTCTAAGTTTAATATCGATCTTGAGCATCAAACAGGCCGTGAGGACTATCAGCGCGTGGTGCAGGCCTATCTGAATGCAAATTTAAATCCAGCGAGTGTTAAGGAATTTATTACCGATCTTGATCGCGCCTACGCGCAAGCAGATTTACTGATTGCCCGTGCAGGAGCAATGACCGTAGCTGAAAGCGCCGTGGCCTGTTGTCCTGCTATTTTTATTCCCTTGAATATTGCTCAAGGACATCAACTAGAAAATGTGCGCGACTTACTCGAGCGTCAAGCTTGTTTTTGCCTCGAAGACAATGCTCAATTAACTCCACGGCTCGGAGAACTACTCAGGGAAATTTATGCTGCGCCGTCGCAATTGGAACAAGTAAGATTAAGATTACTTGATTTGGCCGAAGACCCTGATGATCGCCCAGCGACTCTAGTTGTCGACATGCTGGTTAACCTGATTTCGGCTGAATAATACAGATATTTCGACTCGCTCTTGTTTGTGATATAAATCAAAACTTGCATCGGCGAAGGTAATTCTGTGTTTCACAAAGCGTTTCATGTTCATTTTGTAGGGATTGGTGGCATCGGCATGTCCGGTATTGCTGAAGTTCTATCAAACTTAGGCTATCAAGTCAGCGGATCAGATTTGACTCGATCTACTGCAGTTGAACACCTTGAAAGTGTCGGGATTAAAATTTTTATTGGTCACGCTGCTGCGAATATTACGAATGGCTCTGATCAGCAAACAACTTCGCCTACTAAAACTGCGAGTGTGATTGTTACATCTTCTGCTGTCTCTGAAGATAATATCGAAGTTGTTACGGCACGTCAGCTAGGAATTCCTGTAATTCCACGTGCGCAAATGTTAGCTGAACTGATGCGCATGAAATACGGCATTGCGGTTGCAGGCTCTCACGGGAAAACTACCACGACGTCACTGATTGCTTGGCTTGTCAGCGGTGCAGCAATGAATCCTACGGTAATTATCGGTGGTAAGGTTCAAACTGCAGCTTCCGGCGCAATTGTCGGAGCAGGCGACTTCTTAATTGCAGAAGCTGATGAAAGCGATGGTAGCTTTAATTTGCTTCGTCCAGCGATTTCGATCGTCACGAATATTGACGCTGAACATTTAGGCTATTACGGATCATTTGCGAAACTCGAAGAAGCTTTTCATCAGTTTATGCAGGCCGTTCCATTTTATGGACTAGTGGTTGCGTGTGGCGATGACCCAGTTGTAAGGCGCATTGCTGCGGCCAGCGGTCGCAGAGTGATTACTTATGGCCTGTCGCCCAATAATCAAATTCATATTTCGGATGTCGAAGAAATTGATAATACAATGAAGTTTCAGGTGCGATCGAATGAGACCTGTCACGGTGAATTCTTGTTGCCATTGCCAGGAATGCATATGGCCAGTAACGCACTGGCTGCAATTGCTGTCGCCATCGAACTGGGCGTGCCCGTTGATACAATCCGCGCACTTTTAAAAACTTTTCCTGGAGTTACACGTCGGAGCGAATGTATCGCGGAAGTGGGTAAAGTGCTCATCCTCGATGATTATGGCCACCATCCAACGGAAATCAGAGCTACGCTAAATGCCTTCCGCAAAGGCATGCTTAAGGCGCGTCAGCAGACTTATAACGAAGCTAAAATTATTACTATTTTTCAACCGCACCGCTACTCGAGGACCAACGAGCTTTTTTCGGAATTTCTCAGTGCCTTTGCTGCCAGTGATATTGTTTTAATCACTGATATATACGCGGCAGGCGAGACACCCCTAAATGACATTAATTCTGAGGCGTTAGCCAAGGCGCTCGATCACAATGCTTGTCAGTTTGTTAGTGATTTGAATTCAGCGGCGCGTGTGGCCACAAATTTAGTTCAACCCGGTGATATCGTTGTGACGATGGGGGCAGGGAATGTGCGATCTGTAGGGTTGGCAATTGCCGAGCATTTAAAGAAAATAAATAATGACCATGAACAAGAAAGTATTCAGTGAGATTGAAGATGTTAAATTTATCACGCAAGTTCCGAGTGAGAGAATTACAACGTTGCGCCTCGGGGCCGCAGTTGATCTTCTCGAGCCACAGAGCCTGCCTGGCCTAATTAAGGCATTAAGTGTCTACGCAAGTGAGAATGTTCCAGTGCGAGTCCTGGGTGCAGGATCTAACGTAGTGCTTCCCGATCAGCCTCTGAAGTTTCCACTGCTGCACCTTGGGAGGGCTTTTGCTATGTCAGTTCCCTGCGAGCAACCTGCCAATGAAATGCCCCAAGCAGACATTGAGCATCTACCAAACAGCGATAAATTCACATTTACTGCTTTTTCTGGTGTTGCTTTAATGTCTCTGAGCCGCAAGCTTTGTGCAGCAGGATATGCGGGCTTGGAGTTTGCTAGCGGCATTCCGGCTTCGATTGGTGGTGCAATACGAATGAATGCCGGTGCGCATAATCGCGCCTTTGGCGATGTGATTGAATCCGTGCTTGTCGCTTCTGCCACAACTGGTTTGAACTGGGTAGCTGCTAAAGATTTAAAGTTTGCTTACCGCTCGTCTGCACTGACTAAGGATCAGGTTGCGGTAGCCTGTCATCTTTCAGTGCAAAAGGGAGAAATTTCTCAAATTCAGGAGAAACGCCGTGAATACCTTAACTATAGATCGCGCACGCAACCACTCACATTGGCTTCAGCCGGGTCAGTCTTTAAAAATCCACCGAACTATTCTGCAGGCGAATTATTAGAGAAAGTTGGACTGAAGGGTTATCAAGAAGGTGGCGTGATGTTTTCTGAAATGCATGCCAACTGGCTTGTTAAAGTTGATGATTCAGCTCAAGCTAGCCATGCCGAAATATTAGTCGAAGTCGCTAAGCGTCGAGTGAAAGATTCCTTTGACGTAACTTTAGAGACCGAGATACAATTCTGGTAGTTTACTAGACTGAATGCCAAAATAATATTACCCGTTGCCGAAAGTTTCTTTGACCGAAAAACTTTAGACAATTGGTAGCGCAGAAAGAATTAATCATGAATAAAATCAAAATCGGCCTAATCTTTGGGGGACGCTCAGCGGAGCATGAGGTCTCGATTACTTCAGCAAAAAATATTCTCGCAGCACTGGATCGCAGTAAATATGCAGTAACTGCGATAGCAATCACTCGCGACGGTCGATTTGTGACCGGAGCAGAAGAGAGTGTCCTGAATTATGCGCTTTTTTCAGCGCGACAAGAGATGCTGCCAAATAGCATGCTCAGCGTCTATCAAGCAGGACTTCAGGCCTTAAAGGTCGAAAATGGTCAAACTGCAATTCAGAAGTTGGAGCATGAGCTTTTAATTTCTCGAACTACGCTTCCTGATGCTGTGCACGAGCAAGTTTCGCAAGCTGGGCTGCTCTCTAAGCTCGATGTAATTTTTCCTGTGCTACATGGAACATTTGGTGAAGACGGTGTAATTCAAGCGCTAATTCGTATGATCGATGTTGCTTGCGTTGGCTGCGGAGTAGCTGCATCAGCTGTCGCCATGGATAAGATTTTAACAAAGCAGTGCTTGGATGCGGCAGGTATTCCGCAAGTAAAGTGGACCTGGACGAATAGTGAAATTCTTGAGAGCGATTATACGCGGATTGAAACTATTATCGCCAGCGATTTTGGCGGTTATCCGGTATTTACCAAGCCCGCCAATACCGGTTCAAGTATTGGCATTATCAAAGTTAAGAGCAGAACTGAATTACTTCCAGCACTTAGGGAAGCGGCTCGTTACGATCGGAGGATCTTAGTCGAACAAGCTTTTAAGGGTAGAGAATTAGAAATTGCAGTGCTCGGAAATCAAAGGATTGTGACTTCGCCGTGTACTTCGGAAATCATTCCTAAGCGAGAATTCTATGACTATATTGCTAAGTATCAGGATGATTCCACGGAAACAGTATGCCCTGCGCCATTAACAGAAGACTGCTTCAAGCGCATTCAAGCCTATGCGATTCAAGCATTTCGCGCGATTGATGGGGCAGGCATGGCGCGAATTGATTTTTTCTTCAATGAAAATACTAACGAAATTGTGCTTAATGAGATTAATACAATTCCCGGATTTACTTCGATTAGTCAGTACCCGAGTTTAATGCTTCAGGGCGGCTACACTTATGCGGGTTTAATCGAAGAATTAATTCAGCTTGCGCTTGAACGACAGGAAAGCTTGAAGCGACTCGAAATCTAATCCAGTGACGCTACAAATGAATGCCAAATTTGCTCTAATTAGAATTTTTGGTCGACTAAGTATACTCTTGCAACTTGTGCTTGGACTAAATCTAGCGTTGGCGGATACTGCTAATCAGATTGAGCGCTTGCCAGAAGAAATTAGCAGTGAGTCTAGACGTAGGCAGGGAGCTTCAGACTCAAGTTTTGAGCAGTACCTTGATGTAGCCGGTGAAAAACTCGAGTACGCTGCCAGCCAGGCTGGGGAGTTAATCTCCAATGTAGCAGACAGGGCAACTGACATTTCTACTAATGCCACGCAGGTTAAAGCGATTGTAGTCAACGGCAATCATTATCTCTCAAGCCAGGAAATTATTAATCTTCTTAATCTGCAACTTCCAATATGGACGTGGGAGTTTAGTTTAGCAGATTTGAAGTCGCGCTTAGAGGCTAATCCCTGGATTGAGCGAGTTCAGATCTTACGCTCACCGGGCTCAGGGACTTTAAAAGTTAATATCTCTGAGGCTGAACCCTGGTTAGTGATCGCCTGTAGAGAAGAATCATGGCTTATTTCTAGAACTGAACGGCCGCTAACGGCACTTTCTGCAATTAATGATCAAGAACTTTTACTCAAAACTGCTGAATTGACTCGCCTTGAGGCAAATCATTACCAAGGAAGTAGACAAGATTTAGAACACCCACTGATCAGTAAAGCATTACGCTCAATCGCTTACATCCTTAATGTCGAGGGACTTGGGGTGCCAATTGAGACTTACGAAATTCAGCAAGATGGCTCAATACTTGCGCGTCCACATTTGATTAACACGCCTGCAATCTATTTTAATGCAGACTCACATCTTGCTGCTGTGCAACTAAAATCTAATCTCTCTAAAATTCTTACTGATCTTAAAACTCGAAATGAACGTGCCCAGTCAGTCGATCTGCGCTTCGATGGACAGGCGATTGTTAAGCCAGCGCTACAGCTCTTAGCGGAAGAGAAAAGCCGCACAAATCAAAACTAATTATGTCAGCAGCGCAGCTAGCTCTAAGCATCAAATTGTTTGGTAATTCTTCGGACTGAGAGAATGGCAGATTCGATAATTTGATTAACATTATTCTTGCCCAGCTCAATTTTAACCGATTCCAAAATATCGTCTGCGAGATTAAGCCTGAGCATACAGGCACTATCTAGTAAGGTAAAACGCAGGTCTAAATCTGGGAAACGCTCTGAGAGAGCATCAGCGACACTGACAAATTGTCTTTCAATAGTATTTTCTGTTTCCCTGGTATTCATAACACAGCCTCCGATCTTTAGAGGCTGTGCCTGAGCTGGGAGATTCCTGATTTTAGAAAGGCCAGGATTTGCTGAGACTTAGCGAGTCGTTCTAACTTTAGGCAACCATTCTTTCAAGACGTTCTAATTCTTCATCTACTTCGTAGGATAATTTTTGCACAACTAAATCCCACTCTAGTGGACTAAGCGGAGGCACTGGATCCGAATCAATTACGGCATCAAGCGCACTTTCTTCTAAAAATAGCTTACGATTGAGTAGCTCATGAGCATCGATTAGCGCTACAGCTGATCCATTATCAAGTAAATCACGAACTTCAGAAGTACGGATGCTTAAAGCTCTTAAGATTCTTTTGAGTTTGCTGATATTTTCCAGTGCACGTCGTGAGACGATATATGTGCGGTGTAGGGCAACTTCCTCTTGGCTACGGATTTTTTGGTATACAGAATCAACCAAAGCTTCAAGTTGCGAAACTCGATGACTGACTTCACTACGTGTAGAATCCGAAGTAGCTAAGCCCAATTTCTCACGGTGAACGAAATATCCGGTTAATCCCGCAAAAAATACAAAAATAATTGCTACTGTGGCAGTGGCGACAATCGGGTGCAAATCTTGTGAAATCAAACTATAGCCATACTTGAAGTATGCAAGTACTGACACAATGCCAACTAGCGCAGCAAGTGCAGCATTGCCGCGTTGACGGCTAAAAATTCGTTTCAAATTATTGTTTTTAACTGACTGAATATAAATCATTCTGTCCATATTCTTCCTATCTGTGTAATCTTTCACAGCTCCTACCTATATATCACTAGCCACGGCTGAATTGCTTCACATAATTCACAAAAAGTTATGCTAATAAGTACGGAATAGTTGCCTCTAGAGGGAAATAAATGCCTGGAATAATTGAGAACCCTGTTCGGATGTGATCGATTCTGGGTGAAATTGTATGCCGATCACGCTCTGGTGGATCTTATGTCTTAAAGCCATAATTGGTCTTAAACTTGGGCCTTGAACAGGGCTAGGGTCAGTAGGCCTGGAAACAGCTAAAACTTCTAATTCTTCAGGTAGAGTGTTTGGGTCAACAAGCAAGGAATTGTATCTCGTCATCAGTAGAGGTGACGGTAATCCCCTAAAAATACTTTTTTGATTGTGCATAATTTCAACAGTTTTGCCATGGAGTGGGTGAGTGTCACGGACGATCCTGCCGCCGCAAACTTGACCAATAATTTGATGTCCCAGGCAGACTCCAAGAATTGGAATGCGTCCAATAAAATATCTTACAACTTCTAGGCAAACACCACTTTCCTTCGGCGTGCAGGGGCCTGGTGAAATCAATAGGCGCTTAGGTGCGAGCTCAATAATTTCAGCTAGCGACAGCTCATCGTTCTTAATAACTTTAATTTCGGACTCGCTCATCCCTAACTCAGCGAATGCGTGCACGAGGTTGAATGTATAAGAATCATAATTATCGATCACTAAAAACATACTACTCACTTGCAAATTTTAAAACCAAATGCATTAACCACAGCTTGTGCTTTCCAAAGACACTCCTCGTACTCACGTTCCGGCACGGAGTCATAGACGATGCCTGCACCTGCACGTATTTGAATTTCATTTTCATAAATTTCAGCCGCTCGAATAATTACAGCTGCTTCAAGATCGCTTGCTGACTGGGCACGGAAGAACATTCCACCCCAAATTCCTCGCGGTTGCTCTTCAAGTTCAGAAATGATTTCCATCGCTCGTAATTTAGGTGTGCCAGTTAAGGTCGCAATTGGTAGGCAAGACAAAATTGCATCGAATAAGTTCTTACTTTGCAGCAATTCACCAGACACTCCTGAAACAAGATGATGAACATTCTGATAACTTTCAACGCTTAAGAGATCGGTAACTTTCACACTGCCAAATTTAGCAACGCGGCCGATGTCGTTACGGACGTGATCGACTAACATCACATGTTCTGCTCGTTCTTTTAAGTGTTCTTTGAGAGTTAGTGCCTGCAGTTGATCGAGCTCGCTTGTGTTGCCACGTGGAATTGTTCCTGCGACAGGGCGCATTTCCAGTTGAAACCCTGCCTGCCCAGAATTTTGTCGCGTAAACCTCAGCATCAGCTCAGGCGATGCGCCAAGTAATTCTAGTTGCTGCATGCGCATGTAAAAATGAAACGGTGAAGGATTGCTTTCACGTAATCGCAAATAGGCCTGGAGTGTATCTGGTCGTCTGGATGAGTTAAACTTTGTACTGAGGATTAAGCTTAAAACTATTTGATAAGCATCTCCTGCAGCAATGTAATCCTTAAGCTTGAGGACTTTTTCAATAAATGCAGGCGCTTTTGGGTCGATCGTAAGAGGGCTTAAGTTATTGCACCTACCTTCTTGCCGATCAATTATTGACTCAGCATGTAAAATGCTTGCCTGCAATTTAGCACTAAGCTTGCCGAGATCTAAATCCGACTGTACTAGTAATCGAATCTCTTGATTTTGCTTGTCGATTACCAGTGCAATAGCTGGCGTTATAACTTCGAACAGTGGCGTTTTCTTATTACTGGAAAAATTGCGAATGCGGTCAAACTGGGCAAGTAAATCATAGGCAATCACGCCAATTGAGCCACAGGGGAAATCGAGATCTGAAAAGTCAGGTAATTGCTCAAAATAACGCTGATACTCTTGCTCTGAGAGCTTGCACTCGGCATCAACCAGAATACGTTTTTCAGTTTCAAGAATGCAATATGTGTAACGCGCGGCTTTGAATGATGAGCTAGTCTCCAGCGCTTCGTTTCGCGCAGCAGAACTCTCCCAAATCGCACAGATCCCAAAATCGAGAGCAATTTCGATTAGCAGTTGATTGAGAGTTGCAGAGTTAAAACTAAATTTTGCTGTTTTGTAATTGCTCACTGCAATAGGATCACTTTTTTTCGCCAAGACTAGACTCAATTGCTTTGGCAATTTCCTCTTCTGTCCGTTCGGTGTAGCGCATTGTAGTGCGTACATCACTATGACCTAAGGCTTGCGCGACTAAACGCACGTCCTTTGAACTATTTAATAGTCCCAAGGCAAAGGTATGTCTTAAGCGGTGTGGATGCAAGCTCCCGAGATTGTCATTGATTTGCTGCTGGGCTTTGTTGCCAAATGCACGAATAATTCGCCAGACTGTCTTGGGTGCAAGTCCAAGGGAACTTGCATCGGCAGGGTGAGCTGCCCGAAAGCTAACAATTAATGGTGCGCGTGTGAGATAGTTTTGATCAACATCGGGTAGATGTTTAACAACTTGCTGCTGGCGTAGCTTGAGATATGTTTCGAGTAGATTACGTAATTTTGTATTGATGTAGACGTTACGGAATTTACGCCCCTTTGTGCGAACATTTTTTAACCAACATAAATCATCACTGACTTGTTGCCGTGTAAGCAGTCGTACTTCATCTGCGCGTAGCCCAGTTTCAAGTAAGAGTTGCAATAAAAGGCAATTACGCAGATTAGTAAAGTCGTCTAGTGTAGTAGGCTCACTGACACTCGATAAAGCAGCTAATTCTTCCGGTTCTAAGCCTTTAGGACGTGTAGCGCGTTGTTGCGGTCCTTTTACCTCGCGGGCTGGGTTAATATAACCTGGAACGCGCTCAGCCAGTGTCCTGCCGAAATGCTTAATTGTTGCTAAGCGTCGAGAAACAGTTGCCGGAGACTCGCCAATGCGAATCCGATCATCAACAAAAGCTTGTGTTCTTTCGTAGGTCCAGTCAGCAATGGTGACAGTCTCAACTTTATTCCGACTGCCAGCTACAAATAAAAGAAAATGCTGTAGATCGTAACGCTTTGCCTTGGCAGTATGTGAGTCGCCTTGAGCGTAATAGCGAAGATAGTTTTCGATCACAGACATCAAGCGTTCAACGTGGATTTGCCCCTGAGTGGATGACCTCAGGCTAGGCACGTCACCCGCTGTAAAAATTGAACTAGAATTACTACTATCGTTTGAGCCCATAATGCAGTCGATGTGCCATGATACTTGCTGACATTATCGGGCATAGCCTAGGATCTGGCAAGCTGCATTAGTTAGTGATGGGGAGCTTGCTCAGTGCTCGCTTGTATAGGAATTGAGCACTTTGAGAGCGTCGTGACAGTTCTTGATAGAGCTCTTCAAATTCACTGCGCTCGGTATCAGGCATTAACTTCGCATCGATTCGGTGTAAAATCGACCCGGGAATTTCAACTCCGGCACTTAATTTTGTAGAGTCGATGAAAATTCTGTCCTTGCCCCAGAATCGGGAGATTTCTACAAGGGCATTTTGAGTAGGTGGGGCAGGTTGGTTCTGATCTTCTGGTCTAGTAAAATATTCGGACAAAATATGCTTCCTACGGAGTAGCACGGCTGCTTGCAACTCATGGAAGTCTTGGCCATAGAGTTTAAAAATTAAGTGCAAATTGGCTCTCAAGTATTGAAATAGTGTCTGTAGATGTGTGCAGTGTTCGACTGTGCATGAGCATAGAAAGTTAGCACCAGTTGGTTTAAAGCCGACCTGACTCTCGCAGATTACGTTAATTAGTTGAATTGATTCGAGTTCGATTTGTGAATTCCTAATTGCATGAGCTATAAATGAGTTTTTGGCAATTGCATCGACTACAAGGTTCCACTGATCCGCAGCTAGTGGGTCAACGGTGATTTTAGTATTAACAACGCCATGCGTTAGATCGCTCAGGTTCATACTAATCAGTCCTGGCTCTGCGAGGACGTCTGTCTTCAGACGAGCGAGATCGATCGCTTGACTTGCTGCGCTCTCGAATAATCTAACTGCGATTGCTTCAGATATCACTCAGGACCTCCTTACTATCAAATTGTTCAACGCTATCAGAGAGCTGTAAGAGGTCGACAAGCTCATCATCACTTAACTCAGTTAAGAAATCAGATGACGTTGAAACAATTGAGGCTGTTAATTTACGCTTCTCTTCAAGTCTGTCGGCAATACTTTCTTCAAGTGTGCCCCGGGAAATTAGTTTGCGGACGTAAACAGTTTTCGATTGTCCAATGCGAAAGGCGCGGTCGGTAGCTTGATCTTCAACTGCCGGATTCCACCATTGGTCAAAGTGTATTACTTGATTGGCTTTAGTTAAATTTAAACCGATTCCGCCCACCTTTAATGAAAGAATTAAGAGTTGAGGTTCAGTGCTTTGCTGAAAATTATCAACAATTTTTTGACGCTCAGTCCTGGAGAGCTCGCCATGTAAAAAGGCAACCTTAATCTTAAAAGTTTCCTCCAAGGTTTGTTTTAAAAGCTTACCCATTGAGACATATTGAGTAAAGATTAGCGCACTGTCGTTTTCCTCGAGAATCGTTTCCAGTAATTCGAGTAGTAGCTCCATTTTCCCGGAACGTGCTCGGAGTGTTTTTTGACTTCCTGTTAAGAGCGCTGGATGATCGCAGACTTGCTTGAGTCGCGTGATCGTTCGCAAAATGATGCCTTTGCGCTCAATGCCTGCTTTACCTTGAAGCTCACTAAGTTCTTGGCGTAAAATACTTTGATACAATGCTGCTTGTTCGGTTGTTAAAGAAGTATAAACTGGGATGAGGATTTTTTCAGGTAAATCCTGGATTACGCGCGGGTCACTCTTTAAGCGACGCAGCAGAAAGGGTTTAATTAAACGAGCTAGTGTTTCAGTTGATTTCTGGTCTTTACTTTTCTCAATTGGGTTAACAAAGCGCGAACTAAATTGACGCTTTGTCCCCAAATATCCCGGATTAAGAAAATCCATAATCGACCAGAGTTCTTCGAGGCGATTTTCTAGTGGAGTTCCTGTGAGGGCGAGGCGGTTTGTGGCCTTGCTAGTCTCGGCAATGCGACGAATCGCCTTTGTCTGCTTGGTTGAAATATTCTTAATATTCTGTGCTTCATCAAGGGCGATAATCGACCAACCAATCTTCGATAACTGATCTTCCTCACGCACAGCCATCGCATATGTTGTTAAAACGATGTCGATTGCATTGATGCGCTTGAGTAGTGTTGCCCCAGTCAGGCGTTGCTGTCCATGATGCACATAGAGTTTTGATTCAGGAGTAAACTTGGCAGCCTCTCTACGCCAGTTTTCAAGAATTGACATCGGGACGACAAGCAGCACAGGTCCCTTACGGTCTTTTTGTGTCATTGCAATCAAGGCCAAGAATTGAATAGTCTTTCCTAAGCCCATGTCATCAGCAAGACAGGCACCAATTTGTAGCTTATAGAGAGAGTAGAGCCAGCCCAGACCTTGCTTCTGGTATTCTCTCAGGCTTCCCACGAAATTACCGGGCTCATCAACAGCGCTGAGCTGCAAATTGCCGTCAATCAACTTTTCTAGCCAGGAACGGGTAGAGAGTCGGATACCGCCCAGTAAGGGGTCGAGCTGTTCATTGCCAAGACTTAACTTTAATAGTTCTAGTAAGTCAGTATTCGGATCTTGAAAGCGTTTTTGTAGCTGTGCTTCTGAATTAAGAAATTGCGATCCAGGCAGTAGAAACCAGCGGTCGTTTACATAGAGCAAACGTTCATTTTCTTTGACTAGTTCGCGAAACTCTTGTGGCGACATTTCAGTTTCACCCAGTGCAATTTTCCAAGAGAAATCAAATAAATCCTTGCTTCTCCCAGTGAGCTTAAGGTTATTTAGCTCTTCTGGCGCTTGGATATTTACAACAATCTCAGGACGTAGCGCGTTTTGTGCCAAGGTTTTGGGGATTTCAATGGCAAAGCCATTGCGTTCTAGTTCGACTAATGCACGGGTTACAAAATCAATTACCTCCGCTTCGCTAAGAGTAATTGCTTGCGGCACAGTACTTACGAGCATTTGCGAGAGCGGACTGAAGATTTGTTGCGCGCTAAGGATTTGTTGGCTGATATATTGATCGAACTCATTCCAATCATTATTGAAAAATGCGGTCAGAATTTCTACAAGTTCACGATTATTCTTTCCGAAATAGCACGGCAGCGCATTGGGGTGCGCGATGCCTGGTTTTAAGCTCCAGAGTTTTTGATTTTTAGCAGGCGCTTCAAGGAAAAAGATCACTCGAATGTCGTCACGGATAACTCCACTGACCGTAGCGCCTAAACCCGCTGGAAGGTAATTTTTAGAGCGGTACTTCGGATCGATGTACTGATGCAAGGTCGTTGTAGTATTTTCCAGCCGCGAGTGCGAAAGATCGCGAATGATGCGATCAAGGATTGAAGAAAAAGCACCGTTAAATATGGAGATTGCGCTATCACTAAAGTGGGTAACGGCTTCAGCGGACTGAGCAAATAAACTGAGCGGTAGATCGTTAAGATCAATTTGACGCAATAAGGCCGTAGTGATTTCAGGGTCAGTCTTCCACTGTGTCGAGTAACCTGTTTTGTATTCAGGTAGAAAGTGTCCCTCACTGATGGTTTGAATCGTAAGCTCGAGTAGAGAAAAGATAAAGTTTGCAGATGGTGCAAGTTTAAATCCAGCAAGTGTAGTTGGCAGTCCTGAATTGATTAACTCTTCTGGGTTAATCACTAAGCCGGTGATTGTGCTGACTGTAAGCTCTGAGTAAAGCTCTAGCGTACCTGTGCCTGGAGTTTTGTGCTGAGGCAACCATAATTTAATACTTTGTATCGTAGCAGATGATTCCTCAGGGTTGACGCTGATGCTATTAAATTGCGAACAGTCGAGATCTCTGGACCAGAAAAAGCACGACCCATCAGTTAAAATTGTTGCTTCAAGCATGAAAATACAGCCCAGCTGAATATTTTAAGTTAAATAAAGAAGAGATCGAACTCTTGTTACCGAAGATTTGATGATGATTTGAACGCAAAATTGTTTTACACTGTAATTAAAAAAAGCGCTGCAATATAACAGAGAATAACAATGCTTGCCAATACTTTTAGACAAAGACGTTCAATTGGCTTTCAAACCGCAGATTTATCGCTTCGGCAATGGCTCGATGTGTCCTGGTTTTATCCACCGGACTTCAAATCTTCTTTCTGGAAACGAATTAATCAAGGCTATCTAATCTACGCTGACACCAGTGTATTAAAGTTCTTTGATACCGAGATTACGCGTGAATTTCTTGAGTCAATCTTCAACTCCTACAAAATTCAGTCTAAATTTAATCCTGGATTATATCGTGGCATCCGGGCAGGATATCTAGTCGATGGTTTACCACAGTGGACGATGAGCTTAAGTGCAAACCAAGCACGTCGTGCCTTGCTAGGCAACCCGCCTGATTTTCTGGCGATTGAGTTAGAGCGCCTTGCTGAGCGAGGATTTGCAACGAATTTCATTGACCAGATTGAAATTACAGCAACAGCAGAGCTTGATTTTGTTGTGCCTAATTTGATTAACGCACTCTATGACTGGCAACATAGAACATCTGTAATTGATGTTGCTTCCAAGCGATCAGATTTAAGAACTGAATTTCTGACTCGATTTTGTTCGGCGCAGCATCAGGCCATGAGTGTGCTTAGCCAGCTCAGTAACTTCGGTCAGACTACCTCGGTGCAGCGACTTGCGCAGGAAGCTAGGCAAGCTTTCGCACGCAAATACCAAGAGGCTTTTGTCTTAGTTGAGCAACGACTAGCTCGTAAAGAACTGCAGCCACGTGCTGTTTACAGTGAGTTGCAGATTCAAGATATTTGGTTCGAACTTCCTGAAGATCAGCCTGATAAGCTCTTTGTGCTTAAGCACGATCTGCATTCAAAGCTATTGCCACTTGGTTATTTTGAGGAGATGATCGCTAGTCTGCTTGTTAGTAGTGAGCAGGCAACTGACAATCGCCAGTTTAGACAATTATTTCAAGAATCTGCTGAGGAATATTTGCAGGCCATCGGTGGTGAAGGCAGTCTCAAGCTGCTACGTTATTTTACCGCATTGAAATATATTGCTGAACTTGGAAATGATCGAGTTCGCACTGGTACGCTATCAGAAAGTGAATTACTAAAGCTTGAAGTTGCGCTCTTTAAAATTATCAAATCGTGCAGAGCGTTGCCCGTTCATGGCCGATTACTACTTATATCGGCGATTGAAGCAAAACAGCGTGAATTTTTAGGCGATCAGCTCTCGCAGTTAACAGGATTTGAAGTGCTAGTAGAAGGCAAGTCTCTGGATTTTGTAAAAAAACTCAGCTTAATCGAGAGAATTACCTACAATGCTAGTCGCAATTTAAGCTCTGCCCTGATAGTTCAAGATTACACTGATAATCGCGCACTTTGCTCATTCACATCAGCTGAAGAGTTTCTTTCAACTTCGATTCGCCAGCTCGTGTCAGACTTGTCACAGCCTACTGATATAATTGCCCTTGAGATTTTACGAGCATTATAGAGAGTAAATATCTTCTTTAGCTTGAGATATAATTTCACTCGGAATATAACAGTTACTTATTGGTAGCTACGAGACAGTGTTCACGTAGCCTTACTACTTCAGTCGTTTGCTCTAAGGAGTATAGTGTATGCTTAAATCTCTTCGTAATCGTCTCTGCGGCCAACGTGGCCAAGGTATGGCCGAATACATCATTATCGTCATTCTTGTTGCGATTATCGTGCTTGTAGCAGTGCGATTATTTGGAAAGAGTATTACGAATCAATTCTCGAATGCTACAAACGAAATCGACGAATTGAAAGGATAGATTACGCAAACACTATCAAAGCCGACTCTCAATCAGTCGGCTTTTTTGCGTAGTCTGATTTTGCTTACCAGGTGCTTCGTGGTTCGTAAGCCGTACCACGTCAGGTATTTCAATGCACGAGGCCAGGGCCTTGCAGAATATATTATTGTCACGATTCTAGTGGCGTTGATTATTCTTGCCGGAATTAAACTTTTCGGCAGTAGCGTCGGCAATAAATTCAAAAATGCATCAGCAGAACTAAGCACGATGAAAGATGCTGATAAAACCTCTACCTCTGCAGAGCGTGAAGTTCGTCCCGGAGGCGGTGCTGAGAAAATTGATGTGAATACGCTTGATTCGGGCACAGCTGCAGGGGGTGGAACCGATCAAGCGGCAGACCCAGTAGCAAAACTTCGTCCTGAAGGAGTCGGACTTTCTGGACAGAATTTCTTTCCTGACACTGGTTTGTCCTGGATTGGATTAGTTGTGATTGGCGTAATTGCGGGCTTGATTGCGGTCGCCATTGTTTTTCGTGACCAGGATGGAAAAGACAAGAAGCATAAAACTACTAAGCGCGGTAAGGCTGCAAAAAAGGAAGCTGGACAGGCGATGGTTGAGTTTGTGCTGATCAGTATTACTTTTCTCTTTGTTTTATTAGGTCTAATTCAGTTAGCAATGATTTTGAATACACAATCATTAGTTCGCTACGCTGCTTTTAATGCAGCACGCTCAGGGATTGTGCATGGTGGTGACCTCGATAAAATGCGTGAAGCTGCGCGTATTTCCTTGCTTGCGGTTTTTCCTAAGCACGGTCGAGCCGATCATCGTCGTGGCTTAATGGACAATTATTTGGCTGCACGAGAAACTGATAATGATCCAAGTCTAACTTATGCAAACAAGGCAATCACTGAAGTTAAGATTTTAAATAAACAAGGCTTAACGACTGGCCAAGTTGTCACTTTCGATGATCCGATTGAACAGAAAAAGGCAATCCTCACTATTCAAGTAACGCACTGGTATCAACTGGTGATCCCACTCGTTAATCGGATGATTTTTCACCTTTATAACCTTTTTCAGAGTAATAGTTATCAAGCCGACAATTTAGATTATTATTCGGCACAGACTAATAAATTGCGTCGCAGCGGCAGTTACCAAGATATTGAGTATCGCATTCCCTTAGTTTCGCATTACACCATGCGACTTCAATCTGACTACGTGCATGAGGACTAAATGCTATTAGCACTGCGGAGACATTCTGCGAGGAACAATAAGCGTGTCAATCAGCGCGGGCAGGTGCTTGTCATCGGCCTAATCATGGCAATTTCTTTGGTAATGATCGCTATTACCGTGGCTAACGTGGGCATGATGGTCTCGCAGAAAATCCGCCTGCAAAATACGGTGGATGCTTCAGCGTATTCGGCTGCTGTGATTGAAGCACGCTACATGAATTTAGCTGCCTACATTAATCGGGCGATTATTGCCAATTACGATATGATGGCTTTCAACACCGCACTTTGGGCAACAACTGATGCTTACGATCATGGCTTGGCTTCCTTGGTGGGCACGCTTTATATAGCAGCAGGCATTATTCAATTATTCCCACCACTCTATGGAGTGGCTAACGCGGTCGACCAAATCGGTGCCGGCTTAGATCAAGTGCATGGATTTTTCCATACTTTTAACCACGAGTTAAACGATCTACTCGACCAAGATAATGGAGATCCCAATTCAGATATTAATAAATATATCGAAATTTATAACACTGACGCACTTTCGACCTATCAGGGTTTACTTTTTGTGGCGATGCAAGCATCACGTGCTGAAGTGGTAAAGAAAGTTGCCGAGAAAATGGACCCTAAGGTTAAGACCACGACTGTCTTGGGGCTTGCAAGTGAAACAATGAGTGGGGATGAATTAATGACTGCTGTAGACTGGGTGATTGACGACCCAGATAAGCGTGAAGCTCCATTTGATACATTTAATTCCACGTTCAATAAAGTCATGGGTGAGGAGTCGAACACAGATGATCATCCAGTCTTACTTGGCGCTTTAACGGAAGCATCATTGGATCGTTTTACAATCGGACGTAATCGTGAGGGCCAACAGAATTTAATTCGTAGTTTCAACTTTGGTGAGATCCTGCCTGGTTGGATTACAGACGCTCTAGTTATTTTTCAAGTTGAGAAGTGTATTGAGAGTTGTTTAGGAAGTTTTTTTACAGAATGTGATTGTGACTTTGAGTCACACGCTATTCTTGGCGCGCAGGCCCAGTACGGCCAGGAGGATGACTTCGATCAAGCGCGAGTTCCAGTCATAGCAAGACAGCGCATGCGCGAAGTAAATTTCTTCGGCTTAGATTTAAGTCTCGGTAATATGACTGGCCTGCTTGGAATTCCAGCTGTCTGGGGGCACACTAGCGGTGAAAAATTTGCTGACATTGGCAATTATGCAAACCGCGCGGATTTTGAAGACTTTGACTGGGATCGCTTCTGGGAATGTCAAATGAACTCTGGTCAATGTTCGCTCAATGAAATCAATTCAGCACTGTCACAAAAAAGTGGTCTTGTCTTAGGGGGAGTTTCTGCACTGTGCGGCGCTTTTTCAGGCGGAGCTTGGGTGGACGATCACTGGGATGGCTCGTTTGATTACACTGCTGCATGCGGAGTGCGTTATTTTAATTATCTGGCAAATGTTTGTTGGGGCGATGCTTTTAGTTACTTTACAGATACCTGTGACCAGGGATTTGAAGATGGTGTTCCACGCTACGACTGGAAAACAGATTTAAATAACGTCGGGTTTTCAACTTATATTTACGATCAAACTGGCGCTGAGCAGCGTCCGACTGGGACCAAAGGTGGGGATAATAATAATCTCTTAGCTGGGCCATCAATCGCAGTTTATGGAGTTAAGGATCAACAAGATGTGCGCACGATCTCAGGTCTAGGTATTGGAAATACATACCCGTTATCGGCACTTGCACGGTCGCAGGTTTACTATCAACGCAATCCTAATCGACCTGACGAAAAACCTAATTTGTTTAATCCTTACTGGGTTGCAAGGCTTGCACCGGTTGATAGTGAAGATACACAAGCAATGCTTAAAGAAGTCATTCCATTTGTTGGTAGTTATGGAATTCCAATAAAGCCTACGAACTAAGGAACTATGTCAGGAGAGCGTAAGCGTAAAAATTCTGAGCTAGGACAATCGATGGTAGAATTTACCATCTTGCTACTTGTTTTCCTAACTCTAGGCGCAGGCATGCTTTACGTTAACCGCCTGCTTAACTTCGATTACTGGGCTGAACAAGAAGCACGCTATATTGCATTCGAACGCACATGGGTTGGTAAAACTTGGAATAGCGATCCGCTGACTGACCTTGATACTCCAGCAACATTTCACCGTCCCAAGGAAGTAAATAAGCTTGATGTTGAGCGCACTGATATTGAACTTGGCGGCTTTGACGATTTATTTGCCTGGCTGGGCAGTAACTGGTCTGAAAAATTTGATCGCAAAACTTGGACCGAGCCTGCTCCAAACTTCATGCTCGCCTGGAAGGAGTCACTGAACGCTGTGGAGACGGCATTAGCCTCACAGTTTACAGACGTGCGCGTAAGTCGCGAGACTAAGCTTTTACCTCCGGCTTTACCTGAGCGCCCGAAGTTCATGGCAACTGAAAAAATCCTGGAGTTAGTTAAGAAGCACCAATTTGGCGAAAAATTCTGTGTAACGATGCGAGATTTATTTGAAAGTAACGTTAAGTATCAAGCCTTTGCTACGCCTTTTACGGCTGAAGACTGCCCTGAAATTTACAGCTCATACTTTGCCTTTCAGTTAGCCAAGGGCTTTAAGCCACAGGAAATATTTCGAGCGATTTCTGAACGAGTGGAGAATGGACAAAAGACTGCTGATGCGCTGGAGCAAACCATGCAGGGTTTTGTGGCCAGAGAGTTTTATTCATTTTTTGATACTAAGGTGAAGTCAGCTTTTAACCAGACTGTTGGCCAAATTAATGATGGCTTTGAGTCGCAAGAACAACTTTGGAACAATGACAGCGATCTTACACGCTTGGAGAATAAGGGGCGCTACCTAGGCTCGAGTGTGGCTCTCGACGTGCTCGAAGACGTCGCAGACGATATTCGTGACTCGAGCAGCTCGAGTCGGAATTGGCAAAATGAGAGAAACGCTGAGCGTGATTTGAATGAAATGCTGCACTACGATGCGACTGAGAATGGCGTAATCCCTGGAGGATATTTACTGCTTTGGGATGGCTTTGAGCTCTCAATTGATCACTTTCCATTTATTACTGAAGTCTTTCGTCCACTTGCTCCGGGACTATTTAATGGAGCGATGCGTTTAGCGCTCGACCAAGAAGACAGTTTAGAATCACCTTTGATCGATGACTCAAATGTGCAAGTTACAGTGGAATATACCGCAGAGAAGGGCCTTTTTTCTGCGGCACGTGCGCGTTGGAGCACTTCAAATAAGGTATTAAGCTCGAGCTATTTTCTCGTCACCGAGCCTTGGCACATCCAGCGGCGTAGCGGTGGACTTGGGCCTTACCGTGGACTTGGTAGTGATGATGACCAAATGGATGATGAGTCTGATGAGGCAATGTTAAGACGCCGCACTTTTGGTTATTTCGTATTGCCAACTCCATTAACTGCACTGTTTGATCCATTGACGGCTGTAGTCCCAGAGCTTGAACCGATTGTTGATCTGCTTTCTCCAGTAGATGACGTGCTTTCTTGGGTAAAGGATTTTGTCTTCGATAATCCACTTCTCGATGTGCTCGATTGGATGAATGGAATTCCTGGTTTCGATAGCGTAGACTTTACATTCCCACGTTTACCAGCTGTCAGGCCTGCAGCCTATCCACACACTTCAGAATTAACAGGAGATCGATCAACTGGGAGTAAGTCATCGACATATACGCGAGACTTTAACGACTTTATTCAAGAGCAAAAGGATCATAATCCGCCACCGAAGCCGGAGTTTTATGACTAAGCGTTTAAATTATTCCCGCGCAGCTAAAATCTATGGCTTAACGCTAGTCTTAAGCGTCATCTGCTTGTCTTTTGCTTATGGCTTGGTGCGGGGTTTACGCGCGCCGCAAGTTGCTTTGGCACGAGAGTACTATCCAGTGACTAATGACGAGGTAGAAATTTCAGACCTAGTGTCTGGAATAGAGCTCGAGCGTGTCGGTTCAGGAGCAACGCGCATCAATGGCAAGCCGGTAGAATTATATCGCGTGTTATCTGAAAGAAACCCAGCGATGATTCTCCGCCAACAGGAGGAGCGCTGGAAACAACTTGGCTTTCAAACCGCTGGAATTGTGGATCGGCAACGCGGGGTGTTAGTTGCTAGAGATCTAGCGACTAATGAACGCTACGCGTTTATGCTTTGGACTGTAATTCCTAAAATGCGCCAAGAATATTCAAGTGGCTATCGCACAACTGGCTTTGTGTCTAAGGGCGCAGCAGAAATTAGTGCAGTAACACAGGACTTTGAGCTGCAAGGCGCTGTGCCGAATGTTCCAATTCCAACTGGTGGTCAGGGTGGAGCTGTAATGGTTTCTCAGGATTTAGGTAATACTAGTTATCACTCTACCTACACTTTGCCTGGAAACATTAGTGAGAACTTAGATTTCTATCGTAGGGAATTAATAGGAAATGGCTATAGGGAGAAAACAGGTTCATACTTGGCTGCAGATGAATCAGGGGCGATGATTGAATTTATCTCCGATTCTGAGCATGTAACCTTACTTTTTCAGCAGAGCAAACTTTCTGGTCGAGTTTCAGCACTGGTAACCAGAGTAGCCGGGTCAATTGGTATAGGCGAAGGAAATAACACGTAAAGCTATGCGTAATTCGCAAAAAAAAATCAGATTAGGCTATGCTCGAGTACGCTCAGAGCAAGGACAGGCACTGGCAGAGTATATAATTTTAGTTGTGATTGTTTCGCTTGCGTTAATTCCGTTTTTCAAAGTTTTTCCGGAAGCGATACGAGGATATGTGCGGCCGTTTTACTATTGTATTTCCCGGCCGCTGCCCTGATTTTAGGACATTTTTTATTTATTTTTTATGAGGAGCTAGAGTCGACGTGGATAATAAAAGAAAACAATTACTAATTGCGATTCTGATTGCTGGTGGCGCGTTGTTCTTGAATAACTGGTACATTCAGGAGCGTATCGCACAAGTGACACCTAAGCGCGCAATCAAAGTAGTGCGTGCCAAGAGCGCGATCCCGAGTGGAGAACGTCTCTCCAGTAAACATGTTGAGACAGTGCAGGTTCCCGAAAATTACAAGCCCAAAGTTGCGATTTCTGACGCTGAAATCAGTCAATATTTTGGACAAGAACTCGCTGTCGACGTCTTACCAGGCGACTACATCTTGCAAAGTTATTTCACGCTCAGGCGCGCAGTTGGAAATAAATTATCAGATCTCGTAACAGGACAGAACTTTCGTGCCGTTACAATTCCGGTAGATCAGACAAGTTCGCTCTCTGGCTCGATTGTTTCTGGCGACCGCATTGATATCTTGTTAACTTTTGGCGTTCCAGGACTAAGCGGCAAATTTTCTACAGCGCTATTGCAGAATGTCCAGGTAATCGCCACAGGAAGTTATTCCGTAGTTGAGCAAGAAACTGGAGCGACTGTAACTCGTACTCAGCGCTATAATTCGCTCACATTATTACTGACAGCTCCCGATGCTGCTCGCCTAACCTATGCTCGGCAGACTGGAAAGATTGATATTTTATTACGTAATAGTGGTAATGACGCAATTCAAGAAATTCCTGCGATCTCTAATGTGTTGGATTTACTTTCCGCAGAAGAGCGCGAAAAGTTTGCTCGCTTAATTGCTGAGTCACGCATTCAACGGCCAAACCCGGAGGACCTAAAAAATTCAATGCGTGAGTTGATGGAAAGCCAGAAACGCCAAGGCCTTTCAGTTCCAAAAAGCTAGTAACGTTCAATGGTAAGTTAGCAAAACGAGGATGGGCATGGAGTATAAAGTCGTAGTTGAGTCCGATGGTAAGGTGCTTGAGACCAAGCTGTTTCATGATGCAACTTGCACAATCGGGCGAATTGCCGAGAATGACATTGTATTAGCAGAACGAGACGTCTCTAGTAAGCATGCAGAAATACGCCTCGGCAAGGACTCCCAGGGGCAAGTTAAACTTTCCGTGTCTGATGTTGGTAGCTCTAACGGCACATATTTAGAGGACCGTCGGCTTACTGCAAATGTTGAGCATGAGATTAAGCATAATCAGCGCATCGTAATTGGACGCTTTGTGATTAGGGCAGCGCTACAGACAAGTCAGACTGAACGGGCTGAAAGCAAGGTAAAGGGGCCTGTTGATAACGAAGAATTCACGCTACGCGCAAAAATTCACGTACAGTTGATTGATCGCCTTGACTTACGCCGCAAGGATATTCTTAAACTCACGGATTTCGAGCTGCGCGCCAAGACAGCAGAAATGGTCGAGCGTATTTTGGATGAAATGCGCTGGGAAATTCCAGCTGGACTCGATCGAGCACTATTAATTAAGCACGTCTTGGATGAAGCACTTGGTCTCGGGCCGCTTGAAGAGCTACTTGCCGATGAAAAAGTCTCAGAAATTATGGTCAATAGTTATGACCGAATTTTTGCTGAACGTGGTGGCAGGTTAGCCTTAACTCCACTTAGATTTTCTTCTGAGGCAACTGTGCTTTCGGCGATTGAGCGAATTATTTCGCCAATCGGCAGAAGAATCGATGAGAGTTCACCGCTTGTTGATGCGCGTTTAAAAGACGGCTCGCGAGTGAATGCCGTAATCAGGCCACTTGCGCTTAAGGGCCCGTGCATAACGATCCGTAAATTCGCAAAAACCCCTTTAACCATCGACCACCTTGTTAATTTTGGATCAATGTCTCGTGGAATGGCAGACTTTTTAAGCCTCGTCGTAACCCAACGTCTAAATGTTGTGATCTCTGGTGGCACAGGTTCTGGTAAAACAACTTTACTTAACGTGCTGGCGCGATTTATTCCCGAAGGTGAGCGCGTAATTACTGTTGAAGATGCTGCAGAACTGCAACTTGGTCGTGAACATATTGTCTCTTTTGAGACCCGCCCACCTAACTTAGAAGGTAAGGGTGCAATTGCGATACGTGACCTGGTGCGCAATGCCCTTCGGATGCGACCGGATCGAATCGTCGTCGGCGAATGTCGTGGTGCAGAAGCTTTAGATATGTTGCAGGCGATGAATACAGGCCATGATGGTTCAATGACTACTGGTCACGCCAACTCGCCAGTCGATATGATTTCTCGTTTAGAGACAATGGTCTTAATGGCTGGAATGGACCTTCCAGTGCGAGCTATTCGTGAGCAAATTTCTAGTGCGGTACATGTGATTGTTCAACAGTCACGTTTAGGCTGTGGTTCACGAAAAGTTACAGCAATTGCTGAAATCGTTGGACTTGACCCAGATGATGGGCGTATCCAACTGCAGGATATTTTTGTATTTAGACAGGATGGCTTTGATGATCAGGGTAAAACTCGAGGCAAACATCAAGCTACCGGTTATGTTCCTAAATTTTTCCGCCGCATGCAGCAGGAAGGAAAGCAACTTGATGGATCGATCTTCGCACCAGATGCTTAGGGGAAATTAGATGTTACAATTAGAATTATTACATGGCCTTTTAATTTTCAGTGCTGTAGCACTTGTAGCCTACCTCTTTGTTGATCGCATTCAATCAGCCGCACAAGAAGTTTCTCAGGCCCAAGCGGAGCAGGGCGCTAAGACGTTCTCTGATTTGTACTTAAGCATTCCTCCTGAGCTATTTTTCTTCGGCCGAGCATTAGTTGCCTTGATTGCTTTTTTCTTGGTCATGCCCTTGCACATTGTTCCAGCGATAACTGCGGCAGTTGCAGGTTGGTTCGTGCCTGCAATGTACTTAAAAAGGCTCAAAGAAAAGCGCCTGAAAAAAATCGAGGAACAGCTTGTCGATGGGCTGGAGTTACTTGGTAACGGACTGAAATCTGGATTAACTTTGCAGCAAGCACTAGAATTACTAATGCGAGAGTTTCCGCCACCGATCACGCAAGAATTTGGCATGGTTTTAGCTGAAACTCGCCTCGGGGTAGATTTAGTAGACGCGCTGCATAACATGGCAACGCGACTAAATTCTACAATTGTTTCGATCTTAGTTGCAGGTATTTCAATTACTAAGCGTTGCGGAGGAGACTTAACTGAAATTTTTCAAAATATCGCTGCTACGATTCGTGAACAGGCATTAATTGAAGGCAAACTCAATGCTGTGACAGCTCAAGGACGCTTTCAGGGATTAATTTTAAGTATTATGCCCTTTGCCTTGATTGTAATTTTATATTTTGTCGACCGTGGACATGTTGAGATCTTGTTTGGCTTTAAACTTGGACTGATTGCATTTTTTGCTGTGATCGTGATGGTTTGTTTAGCTCAACTGTGGATCCGCAAGTTATTAGCAATCGATGTCTAGAGGGTAAGATCAATGGAACCACAAACGCTATTAGTCTCGCTCCCGCTTGCCGCCGCCGCAGGATTACTTTATTCGTCGCTGTTTGGGAGAACCGACGACTTTTCAGCCTTTATTTCTGAACGTGATGCCCAGGAGCGTAGAGCTAATCGCGGAATCTTACTGAGAATTTTTGCAGGGCCGATTAAAACTCTGGGCGAAGTGATTGCGACGCTACCGATCGAGAAGAACCGAGAGGAGTTACGCAAGAAGTTGATTCAAGCTGGCAGCCCGGGCGGTTTGTCAGTTGATGAATTCCATGCCGCACGAATTATTGCAGTAGTGGTACTGGGCTTATCTGGTGCTTACATCGATTTCGAAATGGATCTCACTCCTGCATTAATGCTTGGACTTTCAGTTTTGGGAATTTTTTATCCTGATATTTGGCTACGTGGCTATATTGAAAAACGGAAACGTAGGATATTTAGAGACTTACCTGACACATTGGACACGCTCAGGCTTGCGGTTGATGCCGGAATGGATTTTGGCTCTGCGATGGGAGTGGTAGTGGAAAAAGGTCGACCCGGTCCATTATTGTATGAACTCGAGCGGGTGGAGCGTGATATGAGCTTAGGGCGCACACGCCAGGAGGCCTTGCGCGATTTTGCGACTCGTTTGCAAATGCCCGATATTAATACTTTTGTTTTAGCCTTGATCCAAGCCGATCAGCTCGGCGCAAGTATTGGACCGATCCTGAAAGTGCAAAGTGAAATGGCGCGTAAGCGTCGTTGGCAAATTGCTGAGACGGTTGTCAATAAATTACCAATGAAGATGCTTGGACCACTTGTTGTTTTTATTTTCCCAGCGTCTTTTATTATTCTTTTTACGCCACTACTGATTCAATGGTTCTCAGGTGAATAGGAGGTAATGCGTGGCTGAAGTTCAAATCAAAGTAGTCTCAGGAGTAAGTAGCGGGGATATTTTCCGTTTTAACCTCGATTCAGGAAGCAGTGTCAAGATCGGCCGCGCTCAGGATAATGACGTAGTGCTAGACGACCAAGCCGTCTCACGTAAACACGCCGAAGTGCGTTTACTTGAGAATAAGCTTGTGCTTGTCGATGTGGGCAGTTCACATGGAACTTTTCACATGGGCTTTCAAGTCCCGCCGCGTGATCAATCAGGGCGCGTATTAAAGAGTGGCGATGAATTCAAAATTGGCGATACTATTTTTTGCGTAGGTTATAACGCCCCCAAGGAGGCTCAGGACGAGCGCCCGCAGCAAGGTTTAAGTGCAGCTCGTGCTAATTTAGGAATCAAATTTAAGAATAAAAAAATTCTCTACCCCTTGATTGTACTTGCAGCCTTGGCACTTGCGGCCTTACTGGTCATGCCTGCTGAGAAAAAATCTGCGTTACCTACGCAACATAGTGACCTTGCAGTGCAGGTTCCAAGTGACGCAGTAATTGGTTTTATCAATGCTGGCGGAGGAAAGGGCCAGAGTGACCAATCACGTGCAGATAAGGCAGTCTTTACTTTACCAGCTTCAGATTTGTTAGTTGAAGCTGAGTACATCAATGAGGCAGTTCTTGATATTAAGCTTGATGAAGGCACAATCGAATCAATTGACCCGAATACTAAAGGCTGGGCCAAGCTTGCCATTCTAATTCGTGACTCACTGACTGGTAAGGACCGCAAGCTTGTTTTTGATAACACTTCTTATCCCTTTAAAAAGCAGCAAGATGGACAGACTCCAAAGCGTTATGGTGTGCGCAGCACTCGGGCCACACCCTTGAGTCGCATGCCTACAGACACTGTAGAACAACGACTTGCTACACTAAGAACTTCGCTAGATACGATGGATACAAGTGCGCATGCATTATTTAATACAATTCGTGCGGCACAGCGCCTCGTGATTGAACTACTCACGCACTTTCGTGTGGATGCTTCACTGATTAAAATTTCTACCGAGTCGACATTGCCAAGTGCTGTGGAGCTCCGTGCCCGGATCGATTCTTTATTACAAGGTTTCAACAATGCAACACTTTCTCCCACTCAGATTATAAAGCAAGCAAGCGCACTCCTTGCTGATTTAGATTCTGAACTTTGGCGACGTGCGCAGAGTCGTTTTATTAAGGCAAAGCTTGCATCGCAAGCGAAGAATTACATCGATGCATATGATCACTTAGTAGCAGTTAAAGCCATGATCCCCGATGAGTCCGATGAGCGCTGGGTGATTGCACAGCGGCTCTTTTCTGATGATAAAATTGTACCTAAAAAAGTTCGACTAAAACCAGAGAAATATCGCAAGAATTAGTATGTTAAAAATTATTGTTCATGATGGAAGCGGCAACAAAAACGAACTTAGTTTCGATAAAACATCGATCATGATCGGTAAGGCGCCGGGGAATGATATTGTGCTCTCAAACGAGAGCGTTTCACGCTTTCACTCGCGCATTACGGTCGACGAAGAGACGATTGAAATCGAAGATGTGGGCAGTACGAATGGTACTTATGTCAACGCTAAGCGTATTCAGAAGCAAGTTGTAACTGCGAAAGATAAAATTACAATTGGTACAGTTTTAATTACGTGTAATTTGGTTGCGACTGAAGGGCTGGAGCAAAATTCAACGGCCGAGACGCAAGGTGAGCGCCAACCTCTAGCAGCTCAGGTGCTTACGCGCGAAGAAACAGCTGCTGAGAAACCTTCAGCAGTAGTTGAGAAGCCAGCGCAGACTTCAGATCAGTTTTTCATGCAGTCTTTGCGGAGCTTTTTTGGTCCACTTTGGGATTATATTACAGACGACAACACTTCGGAGTTAATGATTAATGGACCAAAGGATATCTATATTGAGTCGAAGGGACGTTTGCAGAAACTGGATGCAGAAATTAGCCCAAGTCAGCTAGACGCGCTGGTCATTAATGTTAGTCAGTATGTTGGCCGCCGCATCAGCGAAGAAGAACCCTACCTAGACGCGCGGTTGCCAGACGGGTCGCGTGTCGCTGTTTTAATGCCTCCCTGTTCTCGCAAAGGTACAGCAGTTGCCATTCGAAAATTTTCCAAGGAAAAACTCACGCTTCAAAAATTATTTGAATTTGGCAGTCTTTCGCAGGAGATGATCGTTTTTCTTGAAGCTGCAGTTTTGTTGAAAAAAAATATTATTGTTTCCGGGGGCACGAGCTCAGGAAAAACCTCATTACTCAACGTAATCTCTGGGTTAATTCCAACTGATGAGAGAATTCTAACAATCGAAGACGCTGCTGAGTTACAGCTCTCCCAAGATCATGTCCTGCCGATGGAAACCCGACCTCCGGATAAGCGCGGCAAGGGACAAATTACAATCCGTGACCTCGTCAAGGTTTCACTACGTATGCGTCCGGACCGAATTGTAGTTGGTGAAATACGAGGTGGTGAGGCTCTTGATTTGCTTCAAGCGATGAACACTGGTCACTCCGGCTCGATGGCAACCGTCCACGCCAGCTCTCCGGATCAAGCGATGACGCGACTAGAAACATTGGCTTTGTTTTCCGGTGTTGAGATTCCACTGCGTGCACTACGCGAGCAGGTTTCAACGGCAATAAACATCGTTGTTCAGGCATCGCGTTTGCCTGATCATTCACGTAAGGTCACCCACATTAGCGAAGTCTTGCCCTTAGATGACCAAGGTCGTTACAACGTGCAGGATTTGTTCGTATTTGAGCATACTGGACGAGATCAGTCAGGCAAAATTTCAGGCAAACATATTGTAACTGACAACAAACCTTCATTTCTTGATGAAATGAAATTATCTGGATGTAAAGAGGCGCTCGCTTTGTACGAGTAAATAATTATGGCATTACCTAAAGTATTTAGAAATAGATTTGAAACCGGCGATTTAATCGTTGAGCGTCCCAGTGCGCATATCTATAAAGGCTATGATCGCGAGCTAGGTAGGCGTGAACTTGCGATTAAGATCTATGTAGAAAAACCTCAGGATGACCCAGCGCTAATTAAAGAGTTTGAGAACGAAGTTGAACTACTTAAGCGTTGCACGCATGAAACGCTAGTTCCGATTCTGGCTGGTGGGGCAGAAGACGGGGTGTTTTTCATTGCGATGGAGTACATTGAGGGAGTGACCCTCAAGGATTTATTAAAAGATAATCCTAGTGGGTTCGATCTACCGCGCGCGTTAGGAATTGTTAAGGACCTTGCTGATGGTCTTGCAGAATTGCACTCGCAGGGAGCAGTGCATGGGCACCTAGACAGTCGTGCGATTATTTTTAAGGCGCAGATTCCACGGATCTCTGGCTACTACCCGCGTGTAATTGAAAAAATACACAAAATGCTGACCTCAGATTCACGACTAATTGTCGACCCTGCCTACATTTCACCTGAACAGGTTACGGCTCCGGATAAAATCGACGCACGTGCTGATATCTATGCCTTAGGGGTCTTGGCTTTTGAAATCATGACTGGACAGAAACCTTTCACTTCAAATAATCCGCTGCAGCTTGCGATGAAACATGTGCAAGATAAAATTCCGTCACCAGCGAAAATCAATGCGAATATTTCACCATTGGTTGATGCAGCTGTGATGCGTGCCTTGTCGAAAAATCCAGCTGAACGATTCAGTAATTGTGCAGAGTTTATCGATGCTTTAAGTGGCGGAAAAGGTATGGTGAAAAATCCTTTTGCTGGCCTTACTCCTGAAACTTTAGTCGAAGGTTTGGGCGATGTATCTCAGACAATGCCTGTTTCAATGTCGGTTGAAACTATTCAGAAAATCTTATCAACACATGCTCCCAAGCGTGAGCAAGTTGAGGATGATAGCAGCTCGACTTTAATGGGTAGAGCTGCAGTTAAAGACACTCAGCCAGTCACTGATAGCGACGAGATGGCACAGACTGCGATTGGCATGCAAGCAGTTGGCCAGAAGAAGCAAGCAAGTCTCGTGCAGCTAACCGGCAAAGATAAGGGTAAGAAGTTTACCCTGTCCCAACAGCAGTCAATCGGTGGACGCGATCAGTCCTGTGCTATTCCACTTAGTGAATCTGCGATGCCGATGCGCGCATTTATTATTACCGAGCGCAATAATCACTATTTCTTATCCTCTTTTGGCACGACTGGCGTAACGGTGAATGGCCATCAACTTGAGGATGAACAGGAACATCAGTTACAGCGTGGTGACATGATCTCTGTCGGCGTTATTGATCTGCGCTTTGTCGCACCCGGTGAAGTCTTTACTTTTAAAGAGGATGTCGCAGACCGAGTAATTGATCGCCCACCAAGTAAGTTACCACAAGTATTTGTAGCGCTTGGAGTTGTGTTTTTATTACTATCAGGCGGCGGCGTTTACTATTATTTGCATAACGCCGATATTGCTAAATCTAAGAAAGAAGCTGAAAACCGTAAAAAGGCAAAAGAGCGCGATGAGCTAATGGCTAAGCTCAAGACCGAAGGCGACACCTTCCTCAAGGAAGGCGCGCTGATTGAGCCTCCGGGTGCAAATGCCAAAGAGCGCTTTCGTGCAGTCCTTGAACTGAGTGAGAATGATGGCTATGCCAAGCGACGCTTGCAGGAGATTGATGAACGCTTGCTTGTACTTGATGAATCAAAACGACGTCGCCAAGAACTTGATCAGAAGATTGGCAACATGCTTGCTGATGGAGAGCGCTACTTCCAAGCTGGAGATTACATTTCACCTCCAGGACGTAACGCTAAGGAAGTGTTTGAGGCAGTCCTAAAAATTGACTCAACTCACCAGCAAGCGCAAGCGCGACTTAAGGAAATTGGCAACATCTTGTCTGATCTTTCCGGAAAAATAGAAGAACTTCTGAAAAAAGCTCAGCTGCATATTGATCAGAATGAAATTGTGCAACCAGCTGGTGCAAATGCCCTTGAAGCTTTGCAACAGGTACTTAAAGTGCAACCACAAAATACAATTGCGAAGAACGCCTTATACGACTTAGCTGCGCAGCAAGTATTTTTAGGAGACCAGGCCAAGGCGCAAGCTAATGCTGGTCAGATGCGACAATTTTATCTCACTGCACAAGCGCTTGGTGTTGACCCTAAGTATTTAGAGCCACGTCTACAGGGTGCACAGCTAATGGAGAAATCTAGAGCAAGCGTTATTATTTACCAACGTGGTAATCAGGCTGCGACAACCAAAGAAGAGGGACCATCAACTTACTTGCCGACTCAGGAAATTGATCGACGTGTAGCGGAGCGTTCGCTTGCGTCAAATTCCCAGCGTGGGCAGGGTGGGCGAGTCTTTATCGATCTTTCTCGGCTGGGTAAATAGCTAACTTAAGATTCTGGCCAAGAAAAATTGTGCGGCTGAATTTACTAGTTCCTGAAATTGTACTGTTTTTCGCAACCTGCATCTACTTGTTACTCGCATTTATTGTCGGTCGCCCCGCTGTGCTAGGTCTTGAAGATGCACTGAGGCGTATTAGCTTTATTTGCTGCTACTATGCGCTTAGCCTTTTCGTAGTTTTTCTTTGTGCGCGACTTAAGTCAATCCAAGAGTGTCGGCAAAGTAAAACGCAGCTAGCATTTAATGATTTCTCTAGGCAGGCTCTACGTACGAGCTTCTCTTACTCACGCATTTTATGTGATCTGCGACTACTTCTAGTAATTGCCTGCACCTTTACAGTTTATGTAAATCTTAAGGATTTAATTCCGCTGATCAATCCAAATGTTTATGATCAATATATCATCGACCTCGAGGCCTTTGTCTTTGGCTTTCCACTGACTGCCGCGCTAGGTTCAACACTTACAGCTGATTCCGCATCTTACTGGAGCACGGTCTATACATTTTTTTATTCGTATATGGGACTAAGTGTTTTAATAGTACTTTTGCATGGAAGACAGCAGATCACGCATGAATTTGTTACGGCATTTGTGCTCGTTTGGTTTATAGGAATTCTTGTTGTGTATGCGCTACCGACCTTAGGACCTTGTTTTTATGACTGGCCGGCTGAGCACTTAATCTACCCAAGTGGTGTGCATGACATGCAAGAGAAGCTTTATCGCTGGATGATTTTGCTGGGTGAGAATCCGTTCAGGCAGAATGCAGCTTATATGATCTCCGGACTACCGAGCTTACACATTGCTGTGCCGACTCTTGCTACTTACTATTTATTGAGAGTCAATCGCATTGTCGGTGCAGCATCAATACTATTTATGATGCTTACTTTTTATGCGGCTTTAGTTTTCGAATGGCATTATGTCAGTGATCTTTTAGCCGGGATTTGTCTTGGTTTATTTTGTATTATGCTCGCGCGAAAGCTTACTAAGACAGAGCTTAAAGTGTGATTATTTTGTGAACCTCACAGCAACTAAAATTATTCCTCAAGCTCTGGCCCAGCACGTCCTCGTCGTATTTATTTTACTCGCCCTAGGTCTTGGCTATCAATCTTTGTCTGATCTAGACCTGGGTTGGCATTTAGCAAGCGGGCTATGGATCATTAAACACAAACAAGTCCCATGGGCTGACCCCTTCTCAATTAGTGTTACACCGTGGATTGATTACTCGTGGTTATTTGATTTATTGATTGCGAGCGTTTACTCACTTGCAGGCTTTAAAGGCTTAATTGCAGCGCAAGCGCTATTACCAGCGATCTTAGTCGCCTTAGTATATCAGGCATTTAATCGCGTAGCTCACAGCCGTTTTCTTGTTTTACTAGGCCTTGCCATACTTGCAACGTATGGAGTCTGGTCGCTTAGGCCGCAAATGCTAAGTCTTATCTTTTTTGTGATTGCTCTTAGATATGCAAATAGCCACTCTAAGCACTCACTTTTAATTTTAAGCATACTTACAATAGTAGCGGCTAATATCCACGTATTTTGGGTTTTTATTCCTCTGCTTTGGTTACTTAAGGAGGAGGGGAGTTTAAAACAGAGAACTCTAGGTAGTTTTTCTTTGGTGTTGTGCTCACTGGTTAATCCATATGGCTACAAACTCTGGGAGGTGATATTTAATTATGCAACCGCGCATACAAATGCATACTTAATGATTCATGAGTTTGCGCCGATTTACGAGAGTAGTGGCTTAGCGCTTTGTTTATTTGCACTCTTTACTCTGGCTTTGGCATTTACATTTAGAAGGCTCAGTTCTTTTCGTCGCGTATTGCTACTTATTTTTTTTGCTGGATCATTTGTGCGCGTTAAAATATTGCCATTCTATGCGATTTTGGCGGCGCTGACTCTTCTTGGCAAGTTAGCTAGTGAGGAAGTAGATCGCAAGGAGCTTAGGGTTGACACTAAAGGACTTAGCTATTTGATTGGGTTTAAAGTGCTTCTGACATTAAACTTATTTATTACAATTATATCGACCCCTCTTTTATCAGATCGCGCTCAATCAATTCTTAGTTTATGGGGCAAGGTTCACACACTCAGTCATAGCAATGTGATTAGTCACTTTAATGACAGTGGCTGGTTGATACTGGCTGAGTACTTGCGGTCGATGCCAGACGATCCGCTGCTGAGAATAGTTTTGGATGGGCGCACGCTTGTGACTGGCGAGGAAAAACTGCAAGAAGCAGCCGAGTTAAATGCTGATCCAAGACGAATACTGGAATTCGCAGAAAAGTATCATGTTGATTACGCATTATTTCCGAGGCAGACTTTTGTTAGTAAAATCTTACTTAAAAACGGTTGGCATTTATTACTTGAATCCGATAATTATCTAGTTTTATCTAAAGATTTCGGGCATTAACACGGGATGATGACTCAGTTAGTAGCAAATCGAACTTGTATACAAGACTGGCCACCTAAGCAATGAATCGATAACTAACACAAAAGTGATGTGATGAGCTTGACAATTAGGATGGTCGGCGTAAATCGAGCGTCAAGATCTCTTGGAGGCAACTGAAATGAAGCTCAGCAAGTTTATTCTAGCATCGACTACGATTTTTCTATCTCCAAGTTTCAGTTTTGCTCAGAACCCGGACATATTATTTGAGATAGCTGGGAGTGCGACATCAAGTCCGCCGGCCGAGTCAAATCCAATTTATATAGCACCCGATGATGCCTTTTCAAGCTGGTATAAGGTTTTCAAGCCGGTATAAGGTTACTTTTCCAAGCAAATGAGCAAAATCACCAGCAGCAATAAAACTAAAATATTTAGAACTGAGCGCAACAAACAGATGAAACTGGACGATAAAGTAGTTGGAGGTGTAATTTTAGGTTCTAAAAAGAGCGCTAGAAAGTTACCCACGCACCAAAAGTTAAAAATCCCATATCAGATTGCAGCAACCTATTAAACATCAGTGAAAGAAATAATTAACACGATCAGCAAATTCTTAGCTATTATCGAATCAAATTGTTCAAATGAAGAAGCAATTAATAACCTTATGCTTTCGTTGGATGAGCTTGCTTTAGTGAGCCATTCGGTCACATATGAATTTGATGTGGCAGAGCATCCTGATGCTCCGAATCTGGATGCTCTTGAATTGAGAAAGAAAGTTTGTAAACGATTTCCTTCATTGGGTTATTATAATATTGTTGCTGATATCGGAGAGAAGTTCTGTGAGTCAGAGATACATGTGGGTGATGCGATCGATGATGTTACTGAAATAGCTCAGGCTTTGTCTGCTGTTATTTGGTATTCCGATAATACTTCTATTTCAAATGCACTTTATCATTTCCAATTCGGTTTCAGGTGTCATTGGGGGCGTCATTTAAGAGAACTGCAATTGTATTTGTACGACCAAGTGTGGGGATAATCCCATGAAATCTTTAACCGAAAACAAAATTCAAGAATGGTTAGTCTCAAGTAAACTAAATGATTCAATTCGAAAGCAACCCCGTACCAAAAAATTAAATCTTCCAAATAAATTGCACGAACAAGTTGATCGAATACGCCGAAAGTAATAATTTATATTAATTATGAATCAATATAATAAAATTGTTAGAATTGTAGTATTCTTGCTCATATGCATTGTTTTGCCTTTACCACCTTTGCATTACCCAGCTTGGCAACTTAAAGGAAGCTTTCACGGACTCTATTTTAATGCCTCGTTCGTTTTCATATATTGTGTTTTGTATTTGCTAATACCTAGTTTTTCATTGAAAAAATTGTTTTTTGTAAAGGGATTCATATTAAGTATTGTTGTAGGGATGATTTCCTATACATTAATGGAATATCTTAAAAGACCGGATTTTGAAGTCTTTTTAAATACTGACTCTTTTCAGGCAGTTTTGCTCGCTCCATTTTGGACTTACAGTTGGGTTGTTGGCATTGAAATAGGACTAATGAATTTTATTTATGAAAAACATGCTCTGCTAGGTAAAGCAAGGTTGCCGTAACTAGCAGTTGTCATCATTACAAACGATAGTAACAACTAAAATATTTAGGACTACACGCAACAAATAGACGAATCTGGACGATAATGTAGTTGGAGGTGTAATTTCAGGTTCTAAAAAGAGCGCTAGAAAGTAACCCCGTACCAGAAGCCAATGGCTGAAGCGAGATCAAGCGCTGGAAAAGATTTTAAAGACATATGTAAATGGTTACTTAAAGCTGCTCAAAGCGATCCTAATCCGAAGAGAGCTCATGCATTCAGGGAGACATGGAAAGATTTTTGTAGAGGACCCCGCGGGGATAAAGGGAAAAAAGTAAAATGACTAAAGGCAAGGGCACTAAAGTGAACAAAAAGCAATATTGGTTTTGGGCCGAAATAGCACTGTTCTACACTTATAAAGATAAAGTGAATACAAAAAATCCTAGTGGTTTTTTGGACAGACAGTTTCTACTAGTGGTAGCTACAAATCATCAAAGGGCGTTTAAGAAATTTCATAGTATTTGCAAAAGCTTTGATACTTCAAAATCCAAAACTTCAGAATTACTTTTAGATGACAAACCAGGCGTATGTTTTGCACTTGGAATCATAAACTTTGGTATATGCATGGATAGAGTAGATTCACTGATATCTAATAGAAAACGGGCATTAAATTATGCTGAAATAACGTATGCAAAAAGCAATTGCACCAAAGCGAAGGCCTTTAAGTTAATTCCTTCTCAGGATAAATTATTGAGAAATGTCTCTGAAGAAGTTAATCAAAGTGGTTATGCATTTCAATGAACGAACTGAGTTAGATTTTTAAAACTGGTACGGGTTACTTTCCCAATACGAACACAGTAGGAAACCTGACCCGTGTGACTGAAGACGCAAGTGGTCCTCTTGTTGATTACGGTTATGACGCGCTTTACAGGTTAACAAGTGATGTACGTACAGGTACTAACGCCTACACGAAGAGTTACGGCTATATTAGCTAGTTATAATTATACAGCTTTTGGCGACCAGGTGGCTTCAACTGGTGCAATTGCAAATCCTTATCGTTATGGTGGAAAGTATGGGTACTACCATGAGCCGCGATTAAACCTCCAACTTGCAACTTTTAGGTGGTTTGCGCCTAAGCTTGGGAGGTGGGCGAGTAGGGACCCGATTGGGTATAAGGGTGGGGTGAATTTGTATGGGTATGTAGGGAATAGTCCAATAATGTTTGTGGATCCTTTGGGATTTTGGAGCTTATTGAACTTGATTATCACTGGAGATGGAGACTCTTCAGACGCAATGAAAGACCTCGCGCTAGATGGAATAATAGATGGACTAGATGTTACAGGCGAAGCAGCAATTGAGGCTGGTAGTTTTGGATGGATTGAAGCTAGATCTGAAATTGCTAAGCGACAAGAATTTGCATCTATCATGACGTTACTTAATATTTCTAGAGACTGCGCTGGCCAGGTTGTTACCGCACGTACTTTGGCCGCACTTGGAAATACAAAGACTTTAAGCAAATTTTTCAATAAGCAAAGGTGGTTCAGAATTGGCAACGGTTATATCAAACCTCGTTTCGGGAAAACCGGCGGCAATGTCCCCCGCATCTCTATTGGGCCTAATAGGCAAGAGTTATCAGACTGGTGGAAGACGAATAAACATATCGATCTTAGAGTGCCACTAATAGACAAGTAAATGATTAAAGTTAATATTAATAAGTTACAATGAATTATCTTTTAATAATATTATTGATAGCTTTTATTGTGTTTTTGTTTTTTAATGTTTGGCATACCAAGCATTACTATCGACCATCCGTCAGGTACGTTGAAGAGCAATTGCAAGCCGCATTAAACGGAAATGATGATTCATATACTCAAGACGAGTTTATTTGCATTGATATATATTATTATCCGGAGCTGGATGCCATAAAAAAAGAGTATGTTGGTATTATTGAATCGGCACAATATGTGAAGGTGGATGATGGTAGCGGTAAAATTAATTTGAATGAACAGGGCAAGGTTGAGGTCGAGAAAATTCTTAGGAAATTACGAGCTTTACCTGAAAAAAAGAATATCAAATTTGATCCTGCTTGACCAAAATGTAACTAACTAGTGCGCACTAACTGGTGTCATCCCCCTTACATTAAGATAATAATACTTTTGGTACAGGGCTACTTTCCTAAGCAAATGCACATATTCCAAGGCAGCAGTACCCCCATAAATATTTCTAATTGTACGCAACAAATAGATGAAACTGGACGATAATGTAACTGGAAGTGTAATCTTTCAGCTTGGGTAGGGTCCTGAAAAGTAACCCTGTACCAAAAGTTAAAATAAAACTATACGCCAGTTTGCGGACGAGTGGCTCGAATTTAAAAATATAGAAAAAAAGTAAGTCTCTAATATTTTATGACATCTATGAAAACTGAGGCACAAAGATATTTTGAAATTGTTGAAGGATGTCTAAATCAAC
>JAEUWB010000024.1 GCA_016786595.1 bacterium
AAAGCGTGAGGAAGTAGAGCGTGGGCAAGTGTTGGCAAAGCCAGGCTCAATTACTCCGCACACTAAGTTCAAGGGGGAGATTTATATTTTGACGAAAGAGGAAGGTGGTAGACATACGCCATTTTTTAAGGGCTACCGACCACAGTTTTACTTCCGTACGACAGACGTAACAGGCTCGATTGAGCTACCGGCGGGAGTGGAGATGGTGATGCCGGGAGATAATATTTCGGTAACGGTAGAGTTAATTACGCCGATAGCCATGGACAAGGAGCTACGTTTTGCGATTCGCGAAGGTGGACGTACTGTCGGGGCGGGTGTTGTTGCGGAGATTATCGCCTAGTTTATTAACTGTCATCCTGAGCGAAGCGTACGGAGTCGAAGGAACTCCAAACGCTGATGGTCGAAAATATTTGGAGATTTCGACTCACCACAAGTGGCTCGCTTCCCTCGGCCTGAGCTCGGGTCGAAGGCAAGATGACAAGATTGATGAAGTTTACAGGTAAAAGGCTTAACAAAAGAAGAGTGTAATTATGATTGGAAGTCAAAGAATAAGAATTAGACTTTGTGGGTATGACCACCATGTGCTCGACACGGCGATTCAGGAGATCGTGCAGGTCGTACGTCGCACCGGCGGAAAGGTTGCAGGGCCAATTCCACTACCTACTAAAATCGAACGTTTTACAGTGAATCGCTCGCCACACGTTGATAAAAAGTCGCGCGACCAATTTGAGATTCGCTCGCACAAGCGCTTGATCGATATTCTTGAACCAACTCAGCAGACAATTGATGATCTTGGAAAGTTGGAGCTTTCTGCTGGTATCGATGTGGAAATTAAGTTGCAGTAAACACTAAGGCAAATTTTAAAGATAGAAACAGAGGGAATATGAAGGCGCTCTACGGGAAAAAAGTCGGAATGACACGTTACTACACAGAGAAAGGTGAAGTTGTGCCTGTCACTGTTGTTGAGATGGAGCCGAACGTTGTATTCCAGGTCAAAACACCTGAGAAGGACGGTTATCGGGCTGTGCAAGTTGGTATTGGTTCTCAGAAACCACAGCGTGTAAATCGTGCAACGACTGGTCACATGTCAAAAGCAAAGAAGGGATTTGCTAAGTTTGTTGCTGAAATTCGCCTCGATACACCTGGACGTGAAGTTCAAGATGAATTTGAACTTGGCCAGGAAATTCGCTGCGATGCAGTTTTTAAGGCCGGTCAGAAAGTTGATGTTGTTGGTACGAGCACAGGTAAAGGCTTTGCTGGTGTGATGAAGCGCCATGGCATGGCGGGATTTGATGCTGGCCACGGAACTCACGAATATTTCCGTCACGGCGGATCAATTGGTTGTCGTAAATTTCCTGGACGTGTTTTCAAAAACAAACGCATGGGTGGTCACATGGGAACTGATCGTGTGATGCAACAAGGATTAACTGTTGTTGCCATCCGTTCAGAAGACAATGCGCTATTAATTAAGGGCGCAGTTCCAGGCGTAAAAGGTGGAATTGTTCTAGTTAGAGAATCTACAAGATAAGAAGTATTATTTGGAGTTAATAGTTGTGGCTACAACAAAAACTGCGAAAGCTGTGAAAGAAAAAAATTTACAAATTACAGTCGTCGATGCCAAGGGCGGCAAGGTCGGCACTAAGGACCTGTCTGCCGACTGGTTTGGTCAAACTGTAAAAGGACAACTTCTGCACGAAGTAGTGCGCTATCAACGTGCGAAGCAGCGCGCAGGTACGCACTCCACTTTGACACGTGCGGAAATGAGCGGTGGTGGACGTAAACCATTTAAGCAAAAAGGCACTGGCTCTGCTCGTGCTGGTTCCAATACTTCTCCACTTTGGACTGGTGGTGGAGCTGCGCATGGACCAAAGCCGCGATCCTATGAGTTTTCTCTCAACAAGAAAGAAAAGAAGCAAGCTTTGCAGTCTGCATTATCTGCCCGTCAAGCTGAGGGTTGCGTGATTGCGGTTGATAGTTTTGCGACAGACAATATCAAAACAAAAACTGCCGTTGATGTGTTGAAAAAATTGGGTATTTCTCCACGTTCAAAAACCTTAGTAGTAATTGCTGCAAGTGAAACAGCTACACAAAAAAGCCTACGTAATATCGATGGCGTAAAAATCGTTCGCCCTGAAGGGATTAACGTTTACGATGTGCTCGATGCTAAGCAAGTGCTTTTTGTTGGAAAAGCCTTAGAAGCTTTCACTGCTTAAGGCTAACTTAATTTTCGTTTAGTTAAATACTGTCGAAGAGGCAATCGCTCGGATTAAGCGACGTGTCGAATTGGGCGGGCATTTCATCCCAGATCACGTAGTGCGCCGCAGATTTGTAAGATCGCAAACACTTTTTACTTGATTGCGCTAGTAGTCGAAGAGCTAAACCACAATTTCTCCTGAGACAAACTTTTTGGCATAATCTACTTAGTCTGATTGCTAGAAGTTCTGCCAAACATTGAAACAGAAAAATTCACACATACCGCTCTTACTTAGTATTCTGCTGACGCTTGCGCTTTTGGCCTTTGTTTTCTCGACCATTTCCTTTGTGGACGTTCTTGACTTAATTCGCCAATCAAATCGCCGCTGGATCCTTGCGTTTCTAATCTGCTCATTTACGATGAGCATTTTTTCGACTTGGCGTTTTAGATTGCTGCTCCAGGCCTCCGGATTACAAACACCGCGGCTGGCGATGTATCTGATTGTGCTGGTGCGTAATCTTTTCTCAGATTTACTGCCTGCTCGAATTGGAACATTAATCTATGTCTATTTGGTGCAAACGCGTCTCGGCATCCCAATCGCTCCAGCACTTTCGTCTTTCAGCTATGCATTTTTGTTTGATCTGGTGGCCATGGCACCTTTAATTCTCTTTGCAGCGATATTCACTCTAGGGAGCGAAACTTTTTCTCCAGTTGCCTTCTTTGCCATTGGTTTTGGGCTCTTAATCGTCTTGGGTTCGATTGCGAAATATCTCCCACAGATTTTCCATTTATTACTTCAGCTTTTAGGCAGTAAGTTGCCGACAAAGCTCAATCAGTTTCTAAGCAAAGTCAGCGTTGAATTGGATGCTGTTGCTAATGCCAAGATATTGGGTCGCGTTCTAACGCTTTCTTTTGGGGTACGGCTTTGCAAATATCTCGGACTTTATGCTTTTCTGATCGCACTCCTAGAGCCGCGAGGCTACACCGTTTCAGAACTTCCATTTAGTAAAGTTTTTCTTGGAATGTGTGCCGCCGAGACTTCTAGCTCGCTGCCGATTTCTGGAATTGCCGGAATTGGCACATATCAAGGCACTTGGATTGCGGTATTTTCCCTACTTGGGTTTCCACTTGATTTAGCTAAACTGACCAGTATTTCACATCATCTTTTCACTCAAGGTTATGGGTATTCCTTGGGACTCATTGCATTTGTCCTCCTGCTGCTCCCATGGTTTAAACGTAAGCAACAAGTTGCAAATTATCAAACCGTACAAGTTGCGAAGATGAAGTCATTTATTAAGATTCTCACTTTTATTGTTTGCTCATTTTTAATTGCGCAGAGCACGTTATTGGCCGAGAAGCAAGACAAGGTCAAGTATGTCCAACAAAAGCCTGCTGAGAGTTCTGGCAATCAGCGTGTTATTTTTGATTCAAATCGCAGCGGTACTTTTGGCATTTATGAAGTGTCACGCCAGGGTGAACGTAAGATCGTCGATGAATCCCCTGCGCAAGAAATGTTTCCGGATTTAAGTCCTTCCAAGGATTTGTTGGTTTACGCCAACGCTAAGGGTGCTGGTCGTTACGCTGAAAGTTCGATTTGGATGGTCAAGCTGGATGGAAGCGATAGTCGTCTGTTAGCTCAAGATGGCACCTTTCCAAGTTTTACTGCAGATGGCAGGCATGTCATTTTTGAGCGTGATCGGAAAAAAGTAATCAGTATTGATCTAGCAACAAAAACAGAGCACGAGGTTTTTCCTGTTGAGCTAGCTTCGACTTGGGACAATTATGAAGTTGTCAAGCCGCGGATTAGCACAGATGGAAAGTTACTAACCTTTACTTCTGACAAAGGTGGGCGGTGGACAATTTGGCTATACTCAATTGAAGCGCGTCAAATCAAGAAAATTTCTGAAGGTTGCCAAGCTAGCTTTATCAATCCCGAAGAGCTTGTCTTGATTCGCAATCAAGATGTTAAAGCTGGTGCTGGTATCTTTAAAGCGAATCTTGTTTCAGGGACAGTCCAAAGTTTACTTGATCTTGATGGCCCACATGGGCACGAATACTTTCCGCGAGTTTTTGATAATACTCTCGTTTTCGCTGCGACATCTGCAAGCAATCACAGTCATGAAGATGGTGGTTATCAGCTCTTTCGTTATGACTTAGCAACAAAAGAGCTTTTAAGAATCAATTACGATAATGCCACCAATCGCTGGGGACTTACTTTTTTATATCCTTCCAACTAAACTGCAATTCAAGCTCATGGCTTGATCCTTCTTTTTCATGGACGACACTAAGCTTGGCGTTTTTTGGCACCGCAATCCGTGAACCCTTGATGGCAACTCTAACTGATTGATTTTTATTTAATGCAGTTGCGATACGAGTTAGTAGCTTGGCAAATGTTTTGCTTCTAATATTTCTCTCGATTTCACGGTCGAATTGTTTTTGAGGTTTTGCTTTGGCTTTAGCTTTCATGCTGTCCTTCAATTATGAAAAAGATTTTTCAAAAGCATCATATGATGAGCTCTAAACGTTTTGTAGATCGGCTTTAATTTCCTGTGGTGCTTGATTTTCTTGCTCGATCTTAGCACGAGCGTTCAAGCATACTTGTTGAATCACCGCGGCATTATTAGCCAGTGGAGTATTGAGCCACGTATCGAAATTTAACATCGACTTGAGTTGAGTTAGGCAACTAGGCGAAGTGACGTTTCCTTGCAGGCGAGTTACTTCAGCAAGCGCTTTACTGCCTGCGGCTTGAGCCTGTGGCGAGCTGGCAAGGCTAATGACCTGATTGACGACATAGTAGCCTATAGTGCCGACTACAACCAATCCAAGTATTGAAAATATGGATCCAACAATGAGGACCTTTTTCAATTTGCTTTTTAAATTCGTATTTTTACCAAATTGCTGAGCTAATAAAAATAATAGTTCGTTTTTCATAGTCTGCTTCCTGTTCTCTTTGTTCGGTAAGCAATAATATCTAATGTGCTGACATTTTTATAATTGATAAAAAGATACTGACTTATAGTTTAGATAAATGATTGAAGGTATCGCTTGATGATTGCAAAAGTTATTGGTCGGAGTTTCGAGTTAATCCTGTGCAATGGTCTATAGCTAATGCGCAACAATGCAAATAATATCTAATAATTTCGGATAGTTATGCTTGGAAATTAATCTAACGCCTTGAAGTTGCTATTTATTTGTCCATCTAGTATTAGAGCCCTCTCTTTTTTGGCGTAGGCCGAAAAGCGAATTTGAGCCTCGACATGAACTGATATGTCGAGTCGAAGCAAATTTTTATTAACTGCGTTTCCGAACAGATGGAAACGCCACAATATTGGTTGGTAGACTAAAATGTCTAGCGTTAAAGACAATCCATACGCCATTGTGCGTCGCCCAGTGATTACTGAAAAAACAGCACACGTATCTGCGCATAGCTGCGTAGTTTTCGAAGTTCATCCAGATGCTAACAAGTACGAAGTTAAAGGTGCAATCGAAAAAATTTTCGACGTTAAGGTTAAAGCCGTGCGCCTCGTCAACGTGCTTGGCAAAGAACGACGCAATGAAGCACTCAAGCGCGACATTCGCAAAAAAGCATACATCACACTTGCCGATGGCAGTGCACTTAACGTTATTGAAGGTCTATAGTAGGGAGCATATACAGTCATGGGTCTAAAATCGTTTCGACCAGTAACTCCAGTATTGCGCTTCAGAACTGTTGCTGATTTTTCTGAAATCACCAAAGATACTCCAGAAAAATCTCTTACAAGCTCAAAGCAGCGCACCAATGGACGTAATAGTTATGGACGCGTAACTGTGCGATTCCGCGGCGGTGGACACAAGCGCCGTTATCGTTTTATTGATTTCCGTCGTGATAAAGTCGGTATCCCAGGTCGTGTTGCCGCGATCGAATACGATCCAAATCGTAGCGCCCGTATCGCCCTTGTGCACTACGCTGATGGCGAAAAGCGCTATATCATTGCCCCAATTGGTTTAACTGTTGGTCAGCAAATCCTTGCTGGTAGTGATGCCGAAGTAAAAACTGGTAACGCACTTCAGCTTAAAGACATTCCTGTCGGTGAAATGATTCACAACGTTGAATTGCAACCTGGCGGTGGTGCTAAAATTGCTCGCGGAGCTGGAACAGCAGCGCAGTTGATGGCTAAGCTTGACGCGCAATATGCGCTTGTGCGCTTGCCTTCTGGTGAGCAGAAGAAAATCCTTTTAACTTGCCGTGCAACGATTGGCACAGTCAGTAACCCAGACCACGCAAACGTAGTCTGGGGTAAGGCTGGTGCTTCACGCTGGCGTGGGCGCATGCCGCATAACCGCGGTGTGTCTCAAAACCCAGTCGACCATCCGCACGGTGGTGGTGAAGGTAAGACATCTGGTGGACGCCATCCGGTAACTCCGTGGGGTCAGCCAACTAAAGGATTTAAGACACGTAATAATAAACGCACTGATAGTTCAATCGTGCGTAGACGTAAGTAGGAGGGATGATTTGTGGCTCGTTCGATTAAGAAAGGACCATTTGTTGATTTACACGTGATGAAATGGGTGGAGCGTGCGAAGAATGGTCAGCACAAAGGACCAATTAAGACTTGGTCACGCCGCTCAACGATCACTCCTGATATGATTGGCTTAACTTTTGCTGTGCATAACGGCAAAAAATTTAATCCGGTTTACGTCACAGAAAATATGGTGGGACATCGCCTTGGAGAGTTCTCTCCGACGCGAATTTTCATCCAGCATGGTGGTGTGAAGAAGGTCGCTGCAACGACAACAGGTAAGAATTAATTAAGCTTTAAGGATTTTCTATGAAGACAGATAAGGAAAACGAAGGCTACGTCGCTAAGGCAAGCTTGATGAACGTACGCGTATCTCCTCAACGAGCCCGACTTGTTGCAGATTTAGTGCGCGGACTTAAACTTGCTAGCGCGCTTTCCGAGTTGGATTTTTGCGACAAAAAGACAGCGCCACTTTTAAAGAAATTGCTGCTCTCTGCAGCCGCTAACGCTAAGCAATTAGCTTCGGCAAATGTTGATGAGTTGTATGTAAAGCGTATTTGGGTTGATGAAGCGCGTAAATTAAAACGCTTTATGCCACGTGCGCAGGGCCGAGCCACTCCGATTGTTAAGCGTAGTAGCTCAATTCATGTTCAATTAGACGAGGTTGGAGCATAAAATAATGGGTCAAAAAGTTCATCCATTTGGATTTCGTATTGGTGTCACCGAGACCTGGAATTCTCGCTGGTTTAAAAAGCGCGACTATGCTGTGCAACTTAAGCAAGATTTCTTTTTGCGGGAGTTCATCGCTAAACGTTTAGCTAGTGCTGGAATTTCTCGCATTATCATCGAGCGTGCTGCTAACCGTGTGAAGATTAATGTGCGTACTGCGCGTCCCGGCCTAGTAATTGGCAAGAAGGGTAAGGAGATCGAAGATCTGCGTAACGAACTGAAGCGCATGGTTGGGCGTGATGTCACGATTAATATCGTCGAAATCCGCAAGCCGGACTTAGATGCTCAGCTTGTTGCTGACAATATTGCTAGCCAGCTGATGCGCCGTGTTGCATTTCGCCGAGCGATGAAAGATGCAATTGGCCGCTCCATGCGTATGGGCGCAGAGGGCGTGAAGGTTTGTGTTGCTGGTCGACTTGGTGGTGCTGAAATTGCCCGCACAGAGTGGAGCCGAGAAGGTCGTGTGCCACTGCATACGCTACGTGCCCAAATTGACTATGGCTTTGCCGAGGCACTCACAACTTACGGCATCATTGGCGTTAAATGTTGGATTTTTAGAGGTGAAAAAGCGGAACCAATTGATGTTGTCGAAACTCAAACAACTCAGGCCGCAGCGAATTAGGAGTTAGGTATGT
>JAEUWB010000025.1 GCA_016786595.1 bacterium
AGCAGAAACACCGTTACGAAGATCTGATTCAGCACGAGCATCAAATGAACGTTTCTTATATGCAGCAAATTGCGGAATCGCAATCGCAGCTAGAATACCAATGATCGCAACAACCACTAGTAATTCAATCAATGTAAAACCCTTTTGGCTTTTCATAATAAAATAACACTCCTATTTTCCTGTTAGTAATGAAACACGCTTATACAACTATGCGGAGTAAATTCGCGTCCCGATAATACGTTAGATAGCAAATAGAATGCCAACCAAGCTTTGTCACCGATAAAAATGAAAAAATAATACTTTCTAGCTAGTTAGATTTGCAGTTTTAACAGGCGAGAAGTAGGGTTTGGGCGATGAGTTGCCATATTTTGCAGCAACTTTCGAGTTAGTGACAATTTACCGATCAGCAAGTCCTTGAGAAGTGACTAGGAGAAACTATGAGAAGTATAATTTATTTATTGATCCTCATCTTACTCGCACCACTCCCAATCTTTGCCCAAGTAGCGGACAAAATGTTGCCAGCCGAGACGGACCGCTTAAGTTCGGAAATTAACAAAAGTGTGATGAGTCCTTATTGCCCAGGGATAACACTTTCGGATTGCGCATCCCCAGATGCAAAGCGCTTACGTGATGAAATTCGGCTTTGGCTGGGTCAAGGACTCGGTCAAGAGCAGGTGATGCAGCGCTTGCAGAGTCGTTATGGCCATTCTGTGCGTGGACAACCAGAGATTTCAGGATTCGGTTTTTTAGCCTGGTTTATGCCAGCTGGTGTGATTTTTATCGGAAGTTTGCTAGTGCTTAAATCATTAAATGCCAGAAAGTCTAGATAGCATGGGAAAAAATTATGATGATTAAAGAACAGATTACAGATCATTTAAAAGATGCAATGCGTGAGCGCAATCAGCTGAAGATTAATACCTTACGCGGCATTATCGCGGAAATTAAGAAAATCGAGATTGATACGCGCAAAGAGTCTGACGATACAGTTACAATGCAAGTTCTGCAGAAGGAAATTAAAAAGCGCAAAGAGGCTGTAGAGTATGCAAAACAAGGCAATCGTCAGGATTTACTTGATCAATATCAAGCAGAAATAGCCTTAGTTGTAGCTTATTTGCCTGAGCAATATTCCGAGGAAAAATTGTTGGCGATTATGCAGGCTTTAATTGGCGCTGGAGCAAATAACATTGGTGCAATTATGGGTGGCTTGAACCGCGAGCATAAAGGTAAATTTGACGCAAAACAGGCTAGCGAGATGGCAAAATCCTTACTGAGTAAGTAGTGCTGCGCGTTTGGCTGATTGGACTAGGTGATTCAGTGTGTTTAAAGCCTTTTCCGGAATGGCTTGAGTTCGTGTTGCCCAATTTAGGTATTGCCCTGCTGAGTCGCCATCTAAAGTTATTGTAAAAGCCTCAATACCTTTAAACAAACACTGCGCACGAAAATCTTCAGTAGTTGCTTCGCAGCGTTTCATGGCGAGATGAAGAATTTCAGAACTTGAGGGCATTAGCGGAGATGCGAGGTTTGTGTATAGCTGTAAAGCTTCATAGACTTCCTTGTCAGTTAGCCCAGCCAAGGGAAGTTCTTGAGAAGTAGCTTTATTATTTTTGCTTACCGACTTCGTTTTTTCTACTTTTGCTTGGCTCTCGATAGTTGTAACTATTTTTTTATCAACTCCAGTAATATAGCGTAAGAGTTGAATTTGTTTTTCATTAGGACCAAATGCAGGGGTGTTTTGTTGATACAACGCTAAGAGCACTAATGCTTCTCGACATTGAGTGCGAGCCTGCTCCCAACCGCTATAAAATTCTGTAGTCCCCTCCGGACACCAAGTCTGAGCCAAGGCACGTGCAAAAGTTGCTAGGTTATTGGTGGTCTTCAAATATTCTGCGGTTAAACTCTTGCGCGTTGCGGCAGTTCGCATCGCACGGTCAAAAACTTCCATAATCACACGGTCAAACAAAACTCCGTGATTTGCAAAAAAGTCTTTGGCTGCGTGATAGGCAAGCTGAGGGTACTCGAGTGTGTGAATCACACCATCCCCTGCGAATTCTCTTGGAAAAATCCGCAATTCTCGACTGAGTAAGTCATCGATTGAATTGATTGAGATTTTCGCCAAATCTTCCTTGATTTCGCTTTGTGCATACATCATCTCAAGTTGCGTTAAAGAGAGTGCTGAACTTGAGCCCAGGATGATTAAATCATTGCCATTCACGAACACTCTAACTTCAGGAAAAACACTGTTGAAGGTGCGCAGTACTAACTTGAGTGTATCTTTGGACATGAAGTAGGCGTGAAACCATTGGGTGAAAATGCCCTGTTCTGAGAGTTTGGAGAATGCGAGTTGATAAAATTCTTTGGTATAAAGCCTTTCCACGCCACTAACCCAAGGATTACTTGGTTCAGAAACGATAATTCCTTGAATTTCCTTATTGCCTCCAAGCACTCGATAGGCGTCTCCAATTTCAAATGAATGTTCAGCGTGCTTGGTAATGAAACCATTGGCGAAATCAAAAAATCCGGCAAAGTTTTTAACGAAAGGCGCGATCTCTATAGACTTAATAGTGCTAATTGCGAAACGATTGAGGAAAGTTCCAGCAGTAATGCCGGTACCAAACCCGACAATTGAGACTGCAGCATCACGTCCAGGGAAAAAGAGTTGCGGTAAGTATCCAAGCAGTTTTGTTGTGGTTAAGTCGCCACCGGATGTTGCTCCATCGGATTTTCCGTTCACTAGTAAGGAGCGGCTATAATTTACGCCAAGTTTCTTAATTTCCTCTGGGTCGAGAACTGCCTCTTCGCGAACAGACACGGAAGTGTTCGGGTCGTCTTTATGCGCGAGTAATTTCTGATTGTTGGTAATCGCGGAATATAAAGCATTAGGTCCAAGGTATGTTTCGGGTAAAGCATGCTGAATGCGATATAATCCAGATGCTAAGTTTAGGTAATTCCAACTGGGCAGTGCAATTACTACAAAAAACAGTAGCAGTGCTGCCATGCCCCCTACCGGTCGGGCTGTGCTAGCATTTGGTAGGGCAACAATCATGCTTAAGATTGCTAATGCCGTTGTAATTTTTAGCAGCAAATCCAGATCAATCCAGTAGAGCGCCAGAAAACCTCCGATTAACGCACCGAAAACACAACCAACAGTATTAATCGCATAGAGAATACCAACAGCAGAACCAAGCTCTCCGAAGCCAACCGTTACAGAACTAAACACCAGAGGCATGCAGCGACCCATTGCGCCAACAGGGATTAGTAATAAAGTTAAAGTAATCAGGAATAATAAGAACTGAAATAAATAAAATGACCATAGCGTGTCTGTCAGCAGGCTGCGCACTACGTGGATAATGTAGGGGACGTAGGGGACGGTTAAATATAGTAATATTAGTCCAACTGCGATTGCTAATTGATTTTTCCAAACCAAAGGTAATTTTTTTACTTTGTGCTGTGAGTTCCCGGTTAATGTAGCGGAACCGAGGGCAAGCATTGAGATGAATACTGCCACTACAATCGAAAAGACATACTCACTTGAACTAGCTGAAAGCGCGATTACTCGAATAATGATGGTCTGTAGCGCTAGCGAATAAAATCCATTGAGAAAAGCAACTCCTGAGGCTTGAGAAAGAGTGAGCGTGCGCGCCTCAAGGGGGTTACTGTCAACGAGCTCTGCATCATAAAAATCCTCATCAATTGCCTTGAATCGCTCAGGTCCGATGAATTCGGCAAGAAACAAAATCCCAATGCCTCCGATGAAGTTTCCAGCGGCGGCGATGGAAATAGTCCCAGGTAGTCCGTAGTTTTCGATCAGGAAAAATCCACTGGCTAGCGCCCCAAAGAATGCTCCAGCTGTATTCACAGAATAGATTTTTGCATGCACACTTGGCGCATCGCTCATGCTGCGTGCTAGCCCTTGAGTAAGAAGTGGCAGCGTTCCACCCATCAGCAAAGTTGGCAGTCCGATCAATGCGACAGCAGTGCTACAATCAAGTATGAATCCCTTGACTCCTGGAAAGGAGGTAAGGCCGATTGATTCCCAGACAAGATGGTAGAGATCGGAGAATAATATCCCCCAAATTGCGATGCAGATTTCTGCAAAGCCGCAAAGTCTTAAGAGAAAATCTGCAGCTCGATTTTTTGAGAGAATTCCAAAAAAGTGGTACCCAAGGCTAAGTCCACCAAGAAAAATTGCTAAAATTAATGCTGCTGCCTGAGCTTGGCTACCGAGAATGTTTGCTAAGTATTTATGCCACGTAACTTCGTAGACTAAAGCTGAAAAGCCAGTAATAAATGTCAGAAGCAGTACTAGAAATCTAATCATTGGTCTTAGTTTAGTACGAGAGTGCCGCTGCTCCAATAGGGAAAATTTATCACTATTCCTAGGCCAAAGCCTTGGTCTTAGCTATTTGTTAGATGGAATCGCCAAGTGCACTAATTAAATTCACGCGTATCGAAGATAAAGGCTGCAAGAATGAGCACAATCATACTGTAACTTAAGCAATAGACTACTGCCCAGGTTGCCTCTGGGGCAGAGATCGGGTGTCCATAGACGAGACGATCGGCGAAGTTGAAATTATTCAAATGCGGCAAGATTGTTCGAAAAAGTTTTGCCATTGGAATTAATTCTGGTCGTGTGAATTCTCCACTTGTAAAAAAATAATTAATATATTCAATCCCGCGGCCACCGAGATATGCAGCGAAAGTAAATAAGCCACTCAAGATAGTAGTAACAACCAGCGATGAGAAAAACATTGTTACTGCGCAAATGACAATAATCTCCAGAATTGTCATAAAGATGCCTTGCAGAAACAGTAAGTCCCACTTACCCTCAATGAAAAATGTAAGTGTCATGACACATGCTCCCATGAGCATAATGATGATACTGGTTGTAAATGCCAGGCCAAGAAATTTTCCAACAATAAATTCAAGTCGCGTGACTGGTTTGGAGAGGATGTTGTAAATAGTTTTTTGTTTAAGCTCCTTGTTGAGTAAACTTACGCCAGAGATAATGGCAACAACTGCTCCAAAAAAAGAAATTGAAAACAGTCCAAAATCCTTAACTACTTTAGCGTGGTCTCCAATTGAAACCGAGCCGAAAACAGCGGCAATTGCGATCAGTAAGGCAACAAAGAAAAAAACAGTGAACAGCACTTTACTGCGAATTGCTTCACGAAATGTATTTTGGGCAATAGTTATAATTTTCATAGTGACTTAAGCCTGAGTAGTTTCGATAAATATTTCTTCAAGTGATGGACGCTTTTGTTCAAATTGTTCAATCATTAACTGAGCATTGCGTGCTTTATCCAGTACCAGATAGGCATGTTCTTGATTATTAAATTCGAAAAGTAATCGCACTCCGGTTGTAGACGAGATCTGACGGACTTTTGTGGCAATGCGATGGAATTCAGAGAGGACCTCAGCGCGCTCTTTTGTTGCAGAGACCACAAGTTCATAAGCTTTAGCCTTAAGCTCTGCAGTATCTTTTAAGTCTAAAATCCGCTTCATCTCGCCTTTAACCATGATTGAAACGCGGCTACAGATCTCAGCAACATCGGAGAGTATGTGAGAAGACATGAATATCGTTGTCCCGGCTAGATTTAGATCTGTAATTAGTTCGCGCATAGCGCGTCGACCAAGTGGGTCGAGCCCAGAAAAAGGCTCATCCAGGATCAGTAAACTTGGCTGATTAACGATGGCTTGAGCAAAGCCTAAGCGCTGCTGCAACCCTTTGGACAAGGTTCTAACCTTACTGTGTGAGCGGTCGTCCAGGCCGACTAATTTTAGGACTTCACGGATGCGGTCTTTTTGAAGTTTGTTAGGTATTTCATGCAGTGCAGCAAAAAATTCCAGTGTTTCTTGTACTGAAAGATGATCATAGAAATAAGGTTGTTCAGGTAAATATCCAATTTTAGATCGTGCTTTAACATCCTTGCTGATTTGTTTGCCTTCGAAAAATATTCTCCCACTAGTCAGATGAATCAGGCCTAGAATACATTTAATTGTTGTTGTTTTACCCGCTCCATTGTGTCCTAGATAGCCAAAACTTTCACCCCTTCGGATTTCCAGAGAAACATTTTGCACTGCTTTGCGGGCACGAAAGGTCCAATTCGAGCGGAAGTTTTTAGCTACATTTTCTAAAGTTAAAATGTGATCACTCATTTGGGTTGGTTCCTAATTGCTGTTGATTTAAGAGCAGTTGGTGCTGCGCTTCTGCTTGCTTGCTGACATGAAAGCGTAGCGGCTTTTGACCTGAGCTTGTGACGAATGTTTTAGTTTGGGGATCGTAAGAATATTTTCCGCCAAAGGGATCGAGGGGGAGGCGCGTGATCACTCCCGCACGAATCAATTCTTGAATTGATTGTAAACTTTTTCCGGTTTGATTCTGATAGATATTCTTTGCTTTGTCTAATGCAGATAGATCGCGCGCAAGTTTTGCCTGGTTTAAACGTTCTTCTAGGGCTTTCTTTGATGTTTGGTCTTGTGCAGTTTTGAGTATGTTTTCTAGGAATTCAATTGCCGACTCCGGAGTGGCAGTATTCACTAGCAATCTCGAGGCGATTGAAGCAAGAAAGATTGGAGCGTCGGGAAGTTTTGAAGAGCGTTCAAAGTCGATTCGCGCTTTATCCATATCATTTAAAAAATACCAAAATGTAAAACCCCGCAGATAGAAAAAGCGCCAGTACTGTGGGTGAGTGGCGATCCCCTTGCTTAAGATTGTGATTGCGCCATCAATATCTTTGGCTTCCCAACTGAGTAGATTCCCACAAAATTCATAAACGTGCTCCGCGTTTTTATCTAAATCAGTTACCAGGTTGCACATGTGGGTAAGCCAACGATAGTCTTTGTCGCTACCATAGTGCTTACCAAAGTAACTCAGAGTGTTAAACCAAAGGATGTCGCCGAGGAAATTATTAAAACCAAAACTCAACAACTTAACAAATGGAGCAGCGGGGAGGTATAAAGGGGTGCGACTTTCATCTTTCTGGTCATGACTTGCCCGTTCTTCTTCAAGAAGAAATAACGCCTTGGGCATAATTACAGTTGAAAGCCCAAGAATTAAAATCAGCACTACTCTTATCATACTACAATAATTTACAAGCTAAATATTTACTGTGTCAATTTCTAGATCGATGTATGTTTGGTGCGGGCAGCACAACTCCATGATTATCCCCGAGGACATATTAGTTTATAGCAATTTGAGCAAATCTTTTAGCTGCCTCGCAGCACTGATCCCCTATATTATTCAGCAAATTTCAACTGATGCCGGGGCGGCACTCGGTATCCTAAAAGCAATTAGCGACTTGCTTTTTCTTCTACTAGTACTGCAGCTCCTGGGTGCTTCGGAGTTTTTTAAGCAAAATTTACGAACGCAACTGGTCAGTGCGCTGTGTCTCTATAGTGTTTATCTAAGCAGACCTGCTTTGACACTCATACTCGATCTTGTAATTATTTCTTTGATCATTAACTTAAATCGCAACAGCCAAAGATGGTTCCTACCCCTCCTTGCGATTCTATTTAGCACAGATAAAATTCTCGTTGGATTATTCCTGCTCACATTTTTTAAATTTAAAACACAGACGCAAAAAATTATTTATCTAATTGTAGGCGTTAGTTTGATCGCTGCTTGGCTCTCTTTATTTAGGGCAGACCCACTGGAAACTTCTGCGCTTTTTGCTGCAGGGAGCCTGCGAGCAATTAACTATGCTGCAATAGCAATGTCTGCGCAGAGTAGAGATAGTTATTTAATCTCGACACTCAGTTCTAACTGTCTAGCAATCATTGTGATCTTGGCGGCATTTTTTTCAGTGCAAGTGCGGCAAATCTTGCAAAATAAAACAATTGCTTGTTCGGGTCGGGAGCTATGCTTGTTCTTCCTTGCGCTTTATAAATTAGCATATGCGCAATTAGCTTTGATTGTCGGACTATTCCACGCCAAGAGTTTAATTTGTTTCTCACCTCAACCGCAGCGTTTACGACTAAGTCAGAGGCAATCTGGCTTACTGACTATTTTGGGGGTTGTGCTTGTGCTCTATGCAAGCCACTCCGAGAACAGAAATGATCAAGTTGGCCCGCAAATTTTTAAATTTTGTGCTCAATACGAATTCGACACTACCTCAAGAATTTTCATTCCGAACCTACGATTCGCTCCACAGTTTTGCAGCGCTGGCATAAACTTTAATGCGCAACGCAGCCCGAGCGCTTCAATTATTTCTTTCCAACCTAGTAATCTAACAGTCGCAGAACGTTTCCTCGTGGTGCTTAATACTTTTCAACTTCGAGGTGATTGGGAATATGTGGTTAATTTTTTACAACCCACATTGATTGTTGCTGATACGGCAAATCCACTTTTAAACTTAATGTCACTCGCAACACATCAGTGGCAAACGATTTATGCTGAGGGCGAAATAAGAGCACTTAAGCGAATTAGCTAGAGTCATCCATGGATTGGTGTAGTAATTAAATCACTTGGCAACGGGTATAGTGAATGTTTTACATGCTGCTATGACGAAGTTTTATAAAATAACTTTATTGGTCTTGGGACTTAGTCTGGGAATCAGCGGCTGGCAGCCGACAATTGATGATCCCGATTTAGGCTGGCACTTATTGGGCGGTCAAATTACAGTTGAGCAAGGCTTTCCGCCAAGCACTGATAACATCAATTCATTTGCATCATTTTGGCATGATTATCATTGGTTTGGGCAAATTCTAATTTATTCCATATTTGCCAGTTTTGGTTACACTGGAGTTAAATTATTTTTCGCATTCGTCTATGGGGGGATTTTTCTTTTACTGATTTTGATTACCGAGAGGATTTTGAGGCAACGCCTCAAGCTTTTCTTTGTGCCGACAGTAATTAGCATATTATGGTCAGCCGCCATTCTTCAGGCATTTGTTAATTATCGCCCACAAATTATCGCCGCGTTATTGTTAGCTGGCACGCTGCAAGTTTTGCTTTGTAAACGATTTAGCTCGGTAATCGAGTTTTTAATTGTCTTTGTCATGGCGGTTCTAGCTGTGAATATCCACGTTACTTGGGTCTTCGTTCCCATGCTTTGGTTTTGCTTAAGAGTCCTTCCTGAATTTCTTGATCGGGATTTCCTAACTTGCAAACAAAATCTCTGTGGATTGATTCTTTTACTCTTAACTGGTTTTGTTTCGCCCTATGGGACGTTAATTCGACCTACTGGTGAATCCGCGTGGCTGATCAATTACACTCTACTGCTGGAATATGCTCGAACTCCAAATATCCTTAAGGAGCAAATCTCTGAGTTTGCTTCAGCGTTTAATAGTAGCACATACTATGGAGGCATTTTGTTTATTTCATTGGCTATTTTTGCTGCCTGCGAGCGAATTTATCAATGGAAACGAGATGCTGGCTTAAAACTATTATTTTTGATTACTGCAATTTTATCGACCTACTCACTTAAATTCTTACTAGTTTTTAGTGTGCTTGGATTTCCTACAATCTTCAAGGCATCTCTTAGAATTTACTGCCAATGTTTGCGTTTATTCCCGAAGTTGCGTTTTTCAAGTGTTATACCATTAGGTTTTCTTTGGTGTGGAATTTTATATCTTTTAATTATGTCGTATCAGAGATATCCCGATTCACAAAAAATTAAAACAGAATTGGCAGACACTCCTCTAGCAGCTTGTGAATTTTTAACCATGCACGCTGCCGCTGACGCTAAGCTTGTACATGCTAGGGAAATTAGAGTTTTAACCGATTTTAATTGGGGAGGGTGGTGTCGTTGGGTCAGTTACCAGACGAATCCAAGCCTGGCACTGCGCGTGACCAGTGATGGTCGCACACAGTGGCGAGCAATTTCTGAGCTCGAGAATTCTTTTAACCTCACTTGGATGCGACGCGATTGGTATCGAATTTTATTAAAACTCTCACCTGTATATCTTCTAGTCGATCGCCAAACGCCACTTGCTAGCGCATTAAAGTATTTACCAGTGCGATATAATTTACTCTATGAAGATTCAAGGTTCTTGGTGTATCAGGCCATGGCTAATGAGTGAACTCACCAGTTGCACTGTCATAGTTGTAAGTTTCAGTTCCCATTGGATGGAGCGATTCTCCGGTAAATGTTGCACCTGCTGATTGTACATTCAACACGACATTTTCTGAGAAATGGAAGCCCGGTAAGACCGATGCGCAGGCTACTCCAGTAGCGCAGGTTATATACGATTCGAAGTCTGTATAGTAAGCCTCTTGGGCATTGATCACGTTTTTTAAATCCGAAAGCGCTAACGCGTTAAATGTTCGGGCGCGGTAATTCTGAAATTGACTTAATCCCATCCCGGCTAAGATGGCGATGATTGTTAATACCACCATGAGTTCAATGAATGTAAAACCAGCTTCTTGATTTACTTTCTGGCCTTCCATATTCGCCCTTTCTCGGAAATTTCGGCTATCACTTAACTCAAGGTTATCTTTGAAAAAAAGGGGAGCATGTGCTCCCCTTTAGGAATCTACACTAGGTAGATGGTTAGCTTAGTTACAAGCGACCACACCAGTTGTAGAATCGTAGTTCCAGTTCTTAGTTGATGTACAGTTACCTTTGCTATGAGTAGAACGGCC